>NZ_JBHVXZ010000202.1:0-11517 GCF_042881395.1 Amycolatopsis sp. NPDC058278
ATTGTATGCGGTATGGAGAAGACCGAGTGTGCGCTTGTCCGCGACAGATGTCCATCGGAAAGGAACGTCGGCGCCCGGATGGCGGAGCGCGGCAACGAGCCGGAGCAGGGCGGGCCGTGGCGCCGCGGCTTCGTCGACGGCGGTCACGGCGCGAAAAGGAGGCGGCCCGGTGGCCATCGAGGGAGGAGGCGACCACCGGACCGGTGCTCCGCAGCGGTACCGGCCGCGCGGAACACTGACAGTCTGGCCATCGAAGCCGCTCTCCGACAAGCTTTCGGCGCCCGCCGGACGGCGTGATGCCCGTTTGGCGGTGCCGGGAACCGGCGCCGCGGTCCACATCGAACCGGATGCGTGACAGCGAGGCACGAAGGGAATACCGAACGCCACCTGAACCCGGTCAGGCGGCAGCCGGCCGGCGAAGCTGCGCCTACTGGCGCGGCTTCGCCGGCACGGGCACGGCTTTCAAGACTTCTTGCGGGTCGCTCGCTTGCGCGCCGGCTTGGCTTCGGCCGGTTCGGCCGCCGCGGCCTGGTCGGCCTCGAAGCCGGCGATGATCTCGCTGGACAGGCGGCCGCGCTCGGCAACCTCGTAGCCGTTCGCCTGCGCCCACTCGCGGATCTGCCGGTTGCGCTCGCGGTCGGTGCCCGAGCCGGACAGGCCGGACAGCGACTGGCCGGTCGCGAGGCGAACCTTGCGGCCGCCGATGCGCCGTGCGGCACCGACGTAGCGAGCCAGCTCGTCCCGCAGCGCGGAGGCGTTCTCCTCGGACAGGTCGATCTCGTACGTCACCCCGTCGAGGCTGAAGGGGACGGTCTGCGAAGCCTCGCTGCCGTCGAGGTCGTCCACCATCTGGACCTGCACCCGTTGCGCCATGATTCGTCGTTCCTCATCTTCTCCAGAACACGGTCGGACTGACCCTAACCTGTCGAATCATGCCCGGCACGCGCGACACCCTGAAGCGTCCACAATGGCCGCCCGGGCGAGCGGCTCGCCCGCGTCCAGAGTGACCGCAACGGAGCCGAAATGCTCGTCGTCTTGTCGAAGATTCAATTTTGTGATATGTTCGAAATCGAATCGGTACCGTGGCGGTATGCGCCCATCCGGTTTTCCCGCTAATGCTCCCCGCGTCAGCCACACCGCCTTCACGGCCGCGGCCGCGCGAGCGGCACATTTGCTAGTCGACAGCGAGCCACTCATCTTCTCCGATACTCTTGCGGCCCGGCTGCTCGGCGACCGCGCCGAGGAACTCCTGGCCTACCACCGGCTCCACGGTACCCATCCGATCCTGGCCGGCGCCCGCGCCGAAGCGGCGTGCCGGAGCCGGTTCGCCGAAGCGCGCCTGATGCGCGACAATTCCGGTATAGACCAGTATGTGATTCTAGGCGCCGGGCTCGATTCGTTCGCGTATCGGACCACGTTGCGACGATTCCGGGTGTTCGAGGTCGACCACCCGGCGACCCAGGTGGTCAAACGGGAACTGCTGGCCGGCGCCGGCCTCACCGAACCGGCTTCGGTCACCTTCGTCCCGGTCGACTTCGAAGCCGAACGACTGCGGGAACGGCTCGTCCAGAGTGGACTGGACCCGTTTCGCCCCGTGTTCGTCAGCTGGCTCGGTGTCACCGTCTACCTGACGCGGACGGCGATTGCCGCGACATTGCGGGAGCTCGGCGGATTCGCGCCGGGATCGGAAATCGTGGCCGATCACCTGCTGCCGGCGGAACTGCGCGACGCGGCCGGGGACGGCTACGCCGAAGCCGTCGGGCCGGTGGCCGCCGCGCAGGGCGAGCCGTGGCGCACGTTCCTCTCCCCCGCGGCCCTGGCCGAGCTCTTGCGCGAAGCGGGGTTCGACGTCCTCGAACAGGCCGGGCAGCGGCAAAGCGTCGCCGCGCGGCTGTGGCGGCGCACCGACGCGCTGCGGCCCGCCGCGCTTTCCGCGCTGGCGCACGCGCGCCTTCCGCGCCGGCCCGGCTGACCGGACTTTCGCCGCGTGGTGGGGCTTTCGCAGCAGGGCCGGATCCGGTGTCGCCCGCAGGTGAGGCGGAGGCCGGCGCACGCACCGTCGCCGCAGCAGCCACCGCCCGCCCTACCCGTCCTGGCCCCCCTGCCCGGCCTGCCCGCCCGCCCTGGCCGGCAGGTCCTGGGCCGCCCGCCGGGAAACCTCAGTCGGGCAGCATCGGCACTTCGAGGTCGTCCGGCCGGCCGAGCAGCACCGCCCGGGTGACGGCGGCCTTCCCGAACCGGTCCCGCACGGCGTCCAGCGCGGTGTCGAGTTCGCCCGCCCGCTGCCGTTCGAACGGCAAGGCCGGCTGGAACGGGTTTTCGTCGGCCAGGTTGGACAGCGCCGCACCCAGCAGGGTGATCCCGCGGTCGGCGATCAGCGGCAGCGAGGCGACGAGCAGCTCCCGCGCCGCGGCGAGGAGCACGCCGGTGCCGGCGGTCGGGTCGGTCAGCGTGTGCGAACGGGTGGCGCGGGAGAAGTCGGCGAAGCGCAGGCGGATCGTCACCGTCCGGCAGACGCGGCGGGCGGCACGCAACCGGCGGGCGATCCGGTCGATCAGCGCGACCAGCACGACGTCGAGCTCGGCCGGGGTCCGCCTGCCTCGCCCGAGGGCCCGCTGGGCGCCGATCGAGCGCCGCCGCGTGCCGAGCTCGACGCGCCGCGGGTCGTCGTTGTGCGCCAGGTCGTGCAGGTGCGACCCGGCGGCCCGGCCGAGCAGGCCGACGAGGTCCACGTGTTCGGACGCGGCCAGCTGGCCGACGGTCGTGATACCGCGGGCCCGCAGCTTCTCGGCGGTGACCTTGCCGACGCCCCAGAGCGCCGAAACCGGCAGCGGGTGCAGGAAGTCCAGCTCGCCGTCGTGCGGGACGACGAGGAGGCCGTCGGGCTTGGCGACACGGCTGGCGACCTTGGCGAGGAACTTCGTCCGCGCCACCCCGACGGTGATCGGCAGCCCCGACCGCTCGGCGACTGCGGCGCGTAGCCGTTCGGCGACGCGGCTCGGCCGCCCGCCGATCCTGGCCAGGCCCCCGACGTCCAGGAACGCTTCGTCGATCGAGATGCCTTCCACCCACGGCGTGGTGTCGTGGAAGACCTCGAAGACCGCCCGGCTGGCCGCGAGGTACGCCGACATCCGGGGGCGCACGACGACCGCGTGCGGGCACAGCCGGCGGGCCTGCGCGCCCCCCATCGCGGTGCGCACGCCGTAGGCCTTGGCCTCGTAACTCGCCGCGAGCACGACCCCGCCGCCGACGATCACCGGCCGCCCCTTGAGGGCCGGGTCGTCGCGCTGTTCGACCGACGCGTAGAACGAGTCGAGGTCGGCGTGCAGGATGGGCCCCTCGTCGGTCATAGAACATATGTTCGCATACCCGCGCACCGAAGTCCGCTCATCCGCCTACCGCGGGTGACGTGCCGCCGGTCGAAATTGCGCGCTTTCCCGGTTGTCCGCACTCTGTTGCCCCGCTCACACTCGACCCGATGAACGACCCGACCACTGGGGGCGACATGACCGAGAAGTGCCGATGCGGCGACCACCACGCGTGGGCCGCGCCGAACCCGCAGGACCGGCCGGCGGCACCACGGCAGCCACTGCTGGCGGCGACCCTGACGCGCGAAGACCGCGTGGAGGACGCCGGCGGCTTGGATCCGACCGACCGCGTGACGTGCCGGATCCACCGCCGCTGGCTGCACGACTGCGTGGCGTCGCCGGTGCACACGAACCCCGCCATCGGGTACCGGTGGTGCCGTCGCTGTGACCACCAGGCGCTGGTCGCGGTGGACGAACTGGCGGGCGAAGTCACCATCCGGTGCGGGCTTTGCGGGGTGATGCCGCGCAGCCGGGCCAACCGGGAGCTCGTGGAGCTGTGCCGGCGAAGCCTTGCGCTGGCCCGGTCCGGGCGGTTCCCGGAGATCGCCGTCGCCTGACTGCCATGATGCGGGGGTGCCCGCGCCCGGAACCACCGCGTTGCTGATCCTGTTGCCCGCCGCCGAGCCGGCGCTGGCCGCGGCCCGGCGGGTCGATCCCGCTCTGGTCCGTCCAGGCGTGCCTGCCCACGTGACGGCGCTGTACCCGTTCTTGCCGGACGCGTCGCTGACCGACGAGGTCTTGGCGGAGGTCCGCGCCGCGGCGGCCGCCGTGCCCTCTCCGGACGTCCGGTTGACGGAGCTGGTGGTGACGCCGGGATTCGTGGCTCTCGAGGCTCCTGCGCTCCAGGCGATCGCCGACGCGGTGTGCGCTCGGTGGCCGGAGGTTCAGCCGTACGGCGGGCGGTTCGGTCCGCGCCCGGCCGCGCACCTGACGGTCGCGATGGGCGGTTCGGAAGACGCTCTCGCACGAGTGGCCGAGGAAGTGCGGCCGCTGCTGCCGCTGACCGATCGCGCGCAGGCGCTGCAGTTGGTGGCGCTCACGGACGGCGGCTGGGAGCCGCGGCTGGAAGCACCCTTCCGCGGTTGAGCGACGCCACCTTTCACTGACGGGTGGTCTCGGCCGCCGTCGTTCCCGCCGGCTTCCGGTACGCACGGGCGATCGAGCGCAGCCGGGCCACGTCCGCGGCGAACGGTTCCGTTGCCGCGGTGGGCGGCGGCTCCGTCTCGGACGGCTCGTCCGGCAGGTCGCGCACCAGTCTCGCCACCGTGGCCGGCGGCAGGTCCGGGGTCGCGCCGGCCAGGATCAAGCCGTCGTTGGTCTCGCTCATCGCCGTCAGCAGCCGCTCGCGGCGGGACGACCCCGCCGGATCGATGCGGGCGATCTCCGGGAATCGCCGCGTCAGATGGGCGCGCAGGGGCTCCAGCAGGCGGAGCGTCCGGGCGTCGCGCCGCGAAGCCGCCAGGCCCGGAACCGCCGGGATCGTCAGGCCCAGGACGATCAGCAGCACCGACACCGCCGGGAACCCGACGTCCAGCGCGCACGGCAGCGTCGAGAACGGCCCGCGGCACAACGCCTTGACCGGGTGATCGGCTTGCAGGGCGCGGATCGTCCCGACCACCTTCCCGCCCAGGTAGGCCACCGCGAACGCCGACGCCAGCAGCAACAGCGCGAGGCCCGCGCGCAGCGCGCCCCCGCTCACCCGGATCGTCACCGCCGCCACGAAGCCGATGTCGAGCACGGCGAAGCCCAGGTACACCGTGTAGGTGAAGACGTAGACCACCAGCGTCGGGTGCGTGCGGTACAGCTCGTCGAACAGGCCGACGCCGCGCGGCAGCCCCGAGGTGCTGAAGAACGTCACCACCAGCACCGTCAGCGCCACGCCGAGCGCGACCAGCCGGGTGCGGCGGCCGCGGTCGCGGGTGCCGCTGATCTCCGCGACCGTCAGGCCGATGCCGTACGCCGCGACCATCGTCGCCAGGTTCGACAGCAGCCGGCCGAGGCTCGGGTAGAGCTCGCTCTCGAACTGCTGCGCCCGGTTCGACAGGAAGCAGAACGCCGCGCCCAGCGCGATGAGCGAGACGGCCAGGCCCGCGCCCGCGCCGGTGCGCCGCGCGCGGGCCGCTCGCCAGATTCCGGCGAACAGGGCGAAGAGCCCCACTCCGACGAAAAGTATGTCGATCACGGGACGCGACTATCCCAGCAGTGCCGCCAGCCGCCTAGCCTGGTCCGCCGCCCGGCCGGACGCGCCCGGCTGAACGGCGGGTGGCTCGCTCGTCGCCGCGCTCATCAGCAGCACGGCGATCAGCTCGGCCTCGTACTCGTCGGTCCCGGTCGTGACGCGGGTGAGCAGGTGCGACAACGCCCGCGGCGCCAGGTCCGGGGCGAGCTCGGCGGCCTCGGCCTCCGACAGCAGGCAGGTTCCGGTGTGCGCGCACAGCATGTGGGCCAGCTCGTGGGCGATGATGTGGTCCTGGTGCAGCGCCGACGTCCGCTCGGTGTAGGCGATCAGGTCGTAGCCGGGGCGGGCCTGCCACGCACCGGAGGGCTGTCCGGGCCGGTACGCGATCGGGACGAGGTCGATCTCGCGCCCCCGCCACGCTTCGAGGCCGTCGACCCAGGCGTTCATCGACCACGGCCGCGGGAGCGGGACGGCGGCGAGCACTGTCCGCACGCGCACGCGTGCCCGGTCGCGGAGGGCCGGCAGGCCGCGCTCGTCGATGGGTCCTCCCTGGTGACCGGGCGCCAGCCGGGTGCACCGGGGCGCGAACACGGACGAGGTCATCGTAGCCGAGCCACCCGGAGTCACTCCGGCTTCCGCCGCCGGCCGGCGCGACGCCGGGTCTCGTCGTAGCTGCTGAGCTGATCCAGCAGCGCCGTCACGGTTTCGCGGTCGCGCGGCGAGAGCTGCATGGCCCGTTGCGCCAGGTTCCGCACCTCGCTGTCCCGCCACGCCACGACGTCTTCCACCTGCCGGTCGACCTGACCGGCGACCTCTTCGTCGAAGAAGTACGTCACCGGGACGCCGAAGAACTGGGCGAGCGCCTGGATGTGCGAGCGCTTCGGGTCCTTGCGCGCGCCGACGGCCAGCTGCTGGACGTGGGTCGCCGACATCGTGACACCGGTCTGCTCGGCGACGCCGTGCGCGATCTCCCGGTAGGAGTACGGCTTGCGGTCCGGCGGGTGCACGCTCGCGATCAGGTGCGCCAGCCGTTCGGCGAAACTGCGCTCTTCACTCACCACACACCACCTGCAGCCATGAAACGTGACACCGGACAGCGTAGCTGTTCCGAAAACTTGACACATCCTGTGCCGGAAAGACTACGATACTCCGGTCCGGTGTTTCGGAAACGTGACACCGGCCCGGGGTGGCGCAGCGGCCCGCGGGTGACTCACGTGGCCGCTGGGGGTGACCACGCGCCTAGCCCCACCGCCTGCGCCGCCCCTTCTCGCAACACCGTCTCACCGCGCTGGTCCTCACCCCGCACCGCGCCGCCGCCCCACCCCCCTCACCGCGCCAACAGCCGCAACACCGCCTCACCGCGCCGCCGCCCCACCCCCCTCACCGCGCCAACAGCCGCCGCACGGCCGCCGGTGGTGCTCCGGTGTGTTCGCGGACCGTGCGGGTCAGGTGGGCCTGGTCGGCGAAGCCGAGGTCCGCCGCCAGCACGGCCAGCTCCCGCTCCCCCGCCTCCAGCCGCTCGAGGGCCCGGCCGACCCGGACCCGGTTGCGGTAGCGCGTCAGCGAAACGCCCAGCTCGCGCGGGAAGGCGCGGCTCAACCGGTACGGCGACACCCCCAGCGACTCCGCCAGCGGGAACAGCCCGGCCGCCGCCGGGTCGTCCGCCACGATCGCTTCCCGGGCCCGCGCGACCATCGCGCGGTCGTCGCCCCGACCCGGCGACGCCGGTGTCGAGGCCGGCGCCGCCTGGGTGATCGCGCCGCCCACCAGCGCCAGCAGCTGTTCCGCCAGCGCGTAGTCCGGGTCGGCCGCCGAGGCGACCACGCGCCGGTGGGCGAGCTCGAGCGCGCCGTCGACGTACACCGTCGACGGCCCCGCCCGGTCGCCCGCGAGACGGCGCCACAACCACGCGCCGAACTCCACCGACGTACAGACGTCTCCGCCCGCCGGGTGCGCGAAGCGCTCTTCGTCGCCGGGTTCGGCCAGGTAGGCCGCCGTCGGGTCGGCGTCCGCGACCACGCCGCGGACGCGCCGGCGGAACCGGCCCCGGCGCACGAGCACCATCCGGTGGCCGGCCGACACCTCCGCCGCCGACCAGCCGGTGTGGTCGTCGGCGCACCGGACCACGTTCACCGAATACCCGGGGCGGGCCACGATTTCGACTGCTTCACGCACGAGCCGGACGGTACGCCGGGGGTACGACGGTTTCCGGCCCGCAAGGATCTTCAAGACCGCGCCCCGGGACGGCGGGCAGGCTGCCACCCGACGAAAGCACAACGAACAGGAGTCATCCCGTGCCCGCAGAACTCACCACCGTCGTCCTCGACTGCGCCGACCCGGCCGCGCTCGCCGCCTTCTACGCCAAGGCGCTCGGCTGGGAAGTCACCCACACCGACGACGACACCGTCCAGCTCGGCGGCGGCCCGGTCGGCCTCGGCTTCCAGCGCGTCGCGGGCTACCGCGGCCCCGCCTGGCCGGACGCCGCCAAGCACGCCCACCTCGACCTGCGGGTCGGCGATCTCGCCGGCGCCGTCGAGGAGTTCCTGACGCTGGGCGCCACCAAGCCGGACTTCCAGCCGGGCGGCGGCGACTGGACCGTCCTGCAGGACCCCGAAGGACACCTCTTCTGCCTTGCCGAAGGCTGACGACAAGTCACTGCGGGACGATCACGCGCAGCGAGCGCGTCTCGATGCCGACGTTGCCGTGACCGTCCCGCGCGTAGAGGTAGAGCTTCCAGACGCCCGGCTGCTGCGGCGCCGTGACGGTGAACGTCCCGTTCCCGGTGCACGAAGCCGGGATCAGGCTGGCGGCGTTGTTGATGTACTTGCTGTTGTAGCCCATGGTGTAGGTGATGGGGTCACCGTCCGGATCGGACACCCCGGCCGTCACCGTGAACGTGCTGCCCGCCGGGACGTCGGTGCCGCGGCTGAGGCTCATCGACGTGATCACCGGCGGCGTGTTGCCGCCCGTCTGTCCACTGTAGAGCCTCCGGACGGCGTACCAGGAGAGCCGCTTCTCGCCGCCCGTGGTGATGTTGAACCAGACACCGCCGAAGTCGCCCTCGGTGCCGTAGTGGAAGAGCGTGGCGCCGAGTGCCACCCCGGGGTGGGCCAGCACGCAGTTCCAGGCGCTGACGTAGCCATCACGCTTCTGCTGGTCGGTGGGCTCGGCGGGCACGCCGTTGCCGTCGTTCGGCACCTCCCACTCGCCCGCCGGGCCGGTCTCGGTGATGACGTACGGCTTCGTGTAGCCGCCCGCCAGCCAGTCCTGCTTCACCTGGCAGACGTGGGCGTAGGAGTTGACCGCGTAGAGGTCGAGGTTCGGCGCGTACGCCTTGTAGTACGGCCACGCGCCGGTCCAGGCGTCGGTCGAGGTGACGGGGTGGTTCGCGTCGATGGCGTGGATCGCCTGCGCGGCTTGGTCGACGAAGCGGGTGTAGGCGATCCGCTCCTGCTCCAGGCGGTCCCCGGAGTAGCAGTTCTGCATCCCGAGGATCGACTCGTTGCCGACGTTCCACAGCAGCACGCCACGGTGGTCCTTGTAGGCGGTGACCCACTTGCGGATCTCGGCGAGCATCGTGTTCCGGTAGTTCGTATCCGTCGTGTAGTCGACACAGCCGCCGCTGCCCGGGCCGCCTCCGGGCTGCAACCAGAAGCCGCTGATCACCTTGACGCCGTTGGCCGCGGCGGCGTCCAGCAGTGGCCGGGTGGTGCCGTCGGTACCCCAGGTGCGGACGGTGTTGACGCCGATCGCGTGCAGTTCGGGCATCCGGCTCGCCGCTTCGCCGACCGGAGGGCCCCACGTGAGTCCCTTGACGGTCCACGGTATCCCGTCGACTGTGAGCTGCCAGTTCCCCTGGGTGCCGGTCACCCGGGTGACGCCTGAGCCGTCCTGCGGTCCCGGCGTACCGCTCACCTGGAACTCCCAGAGCGAATAGCCGTAGCCGCCGACGCGATGGGTGCCGTAGAGGCGCACGTACCGGCCGTGCCCGGTGACGGCGAGCGTCTGGATCCCGCCGACCGCGGTCGTCGTACTGTATGCAGTCCGCCAGGACGCAGCGTCGTCCGAGACTTGGATTTCGTAGGCAGTCGCGTAGGCGGCTTCCCAGTTCAGGGTGACCTGGCTGATGTCCGCGGGCGCACCGAGGTCGACCTGCAGCCACTGCGGGTCGCTCCAGGCGCTCGCCCAGCGAGTACCGGGGTCGCCGTCGACGGCCGCCGACGCCGGTGTGCCGACCCCCTCGCTGCTCGACGCGGTCGCGGGTCTGCCCTGGGAAAGCAGCGTGGCGGCCTGCGCCGGGAACGGGACGGCGAGCAGGCCCAGCACCAGCAGGGCCACCAGCGCCGGGACGGCGCGGAGGAGCGACGGTCGGTCCACGATGACTCCCGTACGACAGGGGAACGGCACTCGGAGAGCGCTCTCCAGCGCGACCGATGGTTCGGCACACTCCCCCGCGCTGTCAAGGATCGCCGGCAAACCCGACAATGACTGTCCTACCGGGGAATCGGGTGCTTCTTGACAGGTTCGCACCGAGCTGCGCATGCTGTGGGAGAGCGCTCTCCCATCCTTGGCACCCTCACCGTGGAGGACCCTTGGCAACGAAAGCCGCGCTCCTCGCCTGCACCGCCGCCACCGTGCTGGCAGGCGCCTTCCTGACCGCGGCCACCTGGTCGCCCGCCGGGGCCGACGACCTGGTGACCCACCACGAGTTCCAGGTCAACTGCTCCCCGAGTCACCACCAGCCGGACGACCCGATCGTCTTCCCCGGACTGCCCGGCGCCTCGCACGACCACACGTTCCTCGGCAACAAGACCACGAACGCGGGCACCACCCTGCAGTCCCTGCAGCGTGCCGGCGTCGGCAACACGACCTGCCTGGCGCCGGACGACCTGTCCGCGTACTGGTTCCCGACCGTGTACAACGGGAACCAGGTGGTGCTGCCGAACTTCGCGCAGGTCGTCTACTACAAGTCCGGCATCCTCGACTACACGAAGGTCGTGCCGTTCCCGCCCGGCCTGCGGTACGTCGCCGGGAACGTCACGGCGACGCAGGACGAGTTCCAGCACGCGCCCGGCGCGATCGAGGGCTGGGAGTGCGGGGACAGCTTCCACAACTGGGACATCCCCGTGCGGTGCGTGGCCGGCAGCCAGCTCAACATCCGCTACCAGGCCCCGAGCTGCTGGGACGGCGTCCACCTGGACTCGGCCGACCACAAGAGCCACCTGGCGTACCCGGACCGGGCGACGCTGACGTGCCCGGCCGATCACCCCGTCGCCGTGCCGATGCTGGAGTTCAAGATGGCGTTCCCGGTGAGCGGCGACATGTCCGGCGTGCACCTGGCCAGCGGACGCGGGTACTCGTGGCACTACGACTTCTTCAACGCGTGGGACCCCGAGACGCTGGCGGCGCTGGTGACGCACTGCATCAACGGCGGCCTGCAATGCGATCCGCACGGGTTCGACCTCTACAAGCCGGACCGCGGCGGCGTGCTCGGGCCGAACTACCGGCTGCCCGGCCGGCCGTGAGCCGGCGGGCCCTGGGGGTGGGGGCGGTGGTGGCACTGACCATGGGCGGATGCGCCACCACCGCCCCCACCGGTCCCGTACCCGCGGCCCTCAACCCGACCGACGTGGCCTGGCTGCAGCTGGTCGTGCCGATGACGGAGAACGCACTGGCGGCGGCCCGGCTCGCGCCGGACCACGCAGCGAGCCCGGCGGTCCGCTCGGCGGCCGGCGAAATCACCGGCCCGCACGAACGGCTGCTGGCCCGCCTGCGGGCCGTCCGCGACCGGGCCGGGCTGCCCGCGAGTGACGTCCACGGTGGACATCGGATGCCGGGCATGGTCACCGCGGCCGATCTGGTCGCGCTGCGGAGCGAGCAGGGTGCCGCGTTCGACCGGCGGCTGGTCCCCCTGTTGCGGGCGCACGCCGCCCAGCTCGTCGTGCTGGCCGGCGGCGAACAGGCGAACGG
>NZ_JBHVXZ010000203.1:0-11366 GCF_042881395.1 Amycolatopsis sp. NPDC058278
GGTACCTCGGCTACCTGCGCCAGGTCGGTCCGCACCCGGACTACCGGCTCACACGCGCTGGAGGGTGAAGCGCTGGTTGGCACCGCCGCCCGGGGTCCACTGCGAGATGCGGGCGCCGTCGGCGGTCGACGCGCTGAACACGTCCATCGCCAGGCCGCTCTGGCGGTTGACCAGGCTCACCGTGCCGCCGCCCTGGTCCACCACGCGCCACTGCTGGCTCGCGGCGTTGGAATCGGGTTGCTGGCTGATGTCGGCGCCGGTGCTCGAACTCGCGACCTGCAACACCAGGCCGCTGTGCCGCGCCCGGATCCGGTAGTAGCCGCTACCCGAGTCGACGAAGTCGAACTGCTGGTTGAGCCCGCTGGACACCGACCACTGGATCAGCAGCGCGCCGGCCGCGGTGGACGCGCCGTTGATGTCCGCGGCCTTGCCGCTGTGCTGGGCCACCAGCCGGTAGTACACGCCGGTCTGCGGACCGCTGCCGCCGCCCGCCGTCTCCACCGGTCGCCGGGACAGCGCCAGGGCCTGGCCGACATCCGGCAGGGGCCGCAGCCGGTAGGTGTAGGAGTAGTCCCGGTTGGCGAACAGCTTGTACTGGTCCAGAGTCTGCGCGCCCCAGCTGTCGTTGCCGCCGACACCCATCTGGCGGTGGTTGAGCCGCAGCACGACCTCCGACCGCCGCGTCAACTGGTAGTCGTGCCGGGTACCGGTCGACAGGTCCTCCGGGGTGAAGTGCGACGCGTTCACCTCCAGCAGCGGTTCGCCGAACGCGAGCAGGCCACGGCCGCTGCCGTTGACCAACGCCACCCACCGCACGTCGGTCTTGTTGCCATTCTCCTGCGGCCGGATGTAACCGGTCCACTGCCCCGAGACGGTCGAGGAGTACACACCGACGTCGGACCCGCTGTTGCGGTCCCAGTGGTTCTCCTCCGGCCCACGGCCGTAGTAGCGCACCTGCTCCAGGTCCGCGGGCAGGAACAGGATCGTGCCCACCTCCGGGATGTACGGCAGGCTGGTCGCCCCGGGGTGCAGGGTGTTGTCCACCTTGATCTCCCCGTTGCCGTACACCGTGTACGTCGTGGTGTACGTCGACGTGGTGCTGGTCGGCAGGGTGCCGGTGACCGCGATCCGGACGGCGCGGTCCGACGGCTTGCTGACGGAGAACCCGGTCACGGTCCGGTCCAGGCCGGCCCGCCGCCAGGTGCCGTTGCGGCTGGGCTGGCCGTTGCCCCGGTCGTTGTCCGTGGGTGCGCGCCAGAAGTTCGGCACCGGGCCGGAGTTGACCAGCCGCACGCCCATCGCGTCGAACGAGCTGATCGTGCCGGTCGCCTTGGCGAAGACGACGGTGAAGTCCGTGCCCGCGACGGTGACGCGGTCACTGGCCTCGGTGACCGTCAACGCCGGCAGGTCCGCCACCGGTGTCGGCACGACGGGCGGGCTGGAGAAGTTCACCGGGAGCTGTTGCCGCGCCACCTCGTACCCCGCGTCGGCCCAGGCCGTGGTGGTCGTAAGGGTGAACGACAGTTCGAGGAAGTGCTCCTCCCCCGGCGCCGGGGCGGTCGGCCGCTGCACGGGCAGCTGCACGGTCTTGCTCGTCAACGGCGCGACGTCGAGCTGCGCGGCGGTGAGCGCTCCACTTTGGACGACTGTGCCGTCGGCGACCAGCGACCACCGGCCGGTGAACTCGTTGACGTTGGTGAACAGGTTCTCGTTGGTGATCTTGACGACCCCGCTGGTGACGTCCGCGCCCGCCGAGACGGTGATCGCCTGGTAGACCCGCTTGACCTCGGCCGCCTTGCCGGACGGCCGCCGGTCCGCGGTGACGATGCCGTTGGCGCAGAAGTTGCCGTCGTTGGGGTTGTCGCCCCAGTCGCCGCCGTACGCGAGGTAGGTCCCGCTGCCGCCCGACGGGATCGGCCGGCGCAGGCCCTGGTCGACGAAGTCCCAGATGTACCCGCCTTGCAGGATCGGATAGCGCCGGACGATGTCCCAGTACTCCTTGAAGTTGCCGGTGGAGTTGCCCATCGAGTGCGAGTACTCGATCATCACGTACGGGCGGGTGTCGGAGGTGTCCCTGGCGCGGCCCTCGACCGTGGACGGGCTCTCGTACATCCGGGACCGGATGTCGCTGACCTCGCGCCGGTTGTCGCCCTCGTAGTGGACGATCCGGGTCGGGTCGGCCGAGCGGATCGCGTTGCGCATCGACACGAAGTTGCTGCCGCCGCCCGCCTCGTTGCCGAGCGACCAGATGACGACCGACGGGTGGTTCTTGTCGCGGTGCACCATCTGGACGGCCCGGTCCACGACGGCCGCGGTCCAGGCGGAGTTGGAGTCGGGGTAGTTGTCCCGCACGCCGTGGGTCTCCAGGTTGGCCTCGTCCATGACGTAGATGCCGTACTCGTCGGCGAGGTCGTACCACACCGCGTTGTTGGGGTAGTGCGAGGTCCGGACGGCGTTGATGTTGAGCCGCTTCATCAGCTTGATGTCGGTGACCATGTCGTCGCGGGTCAACGCCTGCCCGCGGTCGGGGTTCGTCTCGTGCCGGTTGGTGCCGCGCAACGACACGGGCTGACCGTTGATCCGCATCAGGCCGCCCGAGAGCGTGAACTCGCGGAAGCCGACCCGTGCCGACGCGGTCTGGGTGACCGCGCCGGACGGGTCGCGCAGTTGCAGCACGGCGGTGTAGAGGTTCGGGTGCTCGGCCGACCAGAGCTTCGGGCCCTGGACGGCCTGGGAACCCTGCGCCGTTGCGTCCTGCCCGACCGGCACCGCGCCCACGTCCACCGGTACCCGCAGGGGCGACGGCCAGACGGCCTGCCGGTTGGCGTCGTAGAGCTGGACCTCCACCGAGTACGTCCCCGACTGCTGCGCGCCACGGTTACGCACCGCGACCTTCACCGCCAGGTCGGCGTTGGTGTAGTTGTCCCGCAACGGGGTGGTGAGCGTGAAGTCGCGCAGGTGCACCGCGGGCACCGAGTACAGGAAGACCGGCCGGAAGATCCCGGACAGCCGGATCATGTCCTGGTCCTCCAGCCAGTCCCCGTCCGGGAACCGGTAGACCTCGACCGCGACCAGGTTGGAGCCGGCCCGGACGTAGTCGGTGACGTCGAACTCGGCCGGCGTGTACGAGCCCTCGCGGTACCCGACCTTCGTTCCGTTGACCCACAGGTAGAACCCGGACTTGACGCCCTCGAAGTGCAGGTGGACCCGCCGCCCCTGCCAGGCGGCCGGGAGGTCGAACCGCCGGCGGTACTGGCCGACCGGGTTGAACCGCGTCGGCGCGAACGGCGGCTGGGCGTTCTCGTTCTGCCCGTTGGCGCCCCACCAGGGGTAGGTGTAGTTGACGTAGATCGGGAAGTCGTAGCCGTGCTGCTGCCAGTTGGCGGGCACCGGGATGGTCGGCCAGGCGGTGTCGTCGACGTCGGTGCGGTGGAAGTTCAGGTCACGGTCGGCGGGCTTGGCGACGTGCTTGAACCGCCACGTCCCGGTGAGGTCGAGCCGGTACGGCGACGTGGTGCGGTCGGCGTCCAGCGCCTGCTGGAGGTCGGCGTACGGCATGGAGGTCGCGTGCGGCGGCTCCGAGTTGACCTCGAAGATCCCGATGTTGTTGTTCCACTCGGGGTAACCGTTGGGCGGGTCCACCCACGCCGCCGCGGCTCCGGGTGCCGCGCCGGGAGTGCCCGATGCGATCCCGCCCGGCAGGGCCACGGCCCCCAGAGCGGCGAGCCCCCCGCCGAGAACCGTGCGCCGGCGGATGGATCGTCCCTGGTCCTGCGGTTCGGACATCATCGTCTCCCGTGAGTGCGTGGAACTGTGGTGGGGGCGTCAGGTCCGCAGCTTCCGCTGCCGGTTCAGTCCGGGCTGTGCTTCGACATCGCCCAACGCGGGCACCACCAGCGGCACCGGGATCCTCGGTGCGGGGTGGCCGACCGCGCGACATCCGGCTGGGGCGCGGGCTCTTCAACGGTCGGGAACCCCGACCCGCCTGCTTCGCCAGCGCGATCCCCTGGTGGGTCCAGTTCGCCAGATCGGTCGACGTGTAGCAGGGGATGTCCTGGAACGCGGTGTTCGCCGTCGTCTGGCCGGTCTTGTCCTCACCGAAGCCGTACCAGGTGTTGCCGACCTGGACGATGCCGAGGCCGTGCAACTGCAGCGCGCGACCGGCGGTGTCCGTACGCCGGGCTCCGAGGGTGAAGGTGCTCGCCGCCGCGTGGGGCCGCGGCGCACCGGCACCAGTACCCCGGCCAGGACGACGAGCAGGGGCGAGCGGCCGGTTCGCCTGGCACCTCGGAACCTGGTGCGGTGAGCTGGACATCGGTGCCCTCTCCACGGGAGCAGTCGGCGTCGAACCGGTTCGCTCGATGGGTTCGCCAGGATGGTACGAACCCGGTCGGCGGCAGGTCAACGACGTCTTGCGCCCGGCGGCGGCAAGTGATCATCCGCCGGACGTCGCCGCAGCCCGGGGATCGCCATGAATCCCTTCTGCCGTCTCGATATCGGCGAGTGTGACCCGAGCGGATCCGGCGGCCACTCCCCGACGGCGAGACCGCGCGGGACGTGAAATTTACGCCCAACCGAGCGGGCCGTCGAATCGGTTCGAAGGTGGCCGGTCACTGGTTGCGCAGCACGATCTCCAGGTTGCCCGCCACTTCCTCCGTCAGCGGGTCTGTGGCTCCGAACGCTGGGCACGCTCGTCACGCAGCGGATCGGCCGGCCGCCGCCGGTGCACGGCGACCCGACGACCGCGGTGGCCGACGGGCCCGCCCGCCACGCCTGGGCCCGCGCGCACGGCCCGGCCGGCTTTCCCACCGCCCGGCCCGGCCCCCGTCGTTGTGCCGCCGCCCGGAAACGACGCCGGGCGCTGGCGGCGTCGGTCTCCGCGATGACCCTCGTGGCGCTCGCGGTGGCGGCCTACCTGATCGTCGTGTCGAACGAAAGCTCCAGCTACACCTGCTCCGACGGCACGACGGTCGAGTACTCGTTCGAGTGCCGGAGCCCGACCACGTCGGCCTCGCCCACGACGTCCCGCAGGCCGACCTCGACCGGCTCGGCCACCACGGACGCGACGACCACCTCGCCGTCCAGTGCGGACAGCTCGGACATCCTCGCGGCGTCGAAGCGGGTGTGGCGGGTGGTCGACGAGCTCGGCTCGTGCCGGGTTGAGGACACCAACCTGATGGCCGATGAGAAGTACGGGGTGAGCTGCCCCAGCGGGGAATCTTCTACAAGGTCCTGTGGACGACCGACAGCGCGCGGGCCGACCAGGCGATCGTCGGCACCTACGAGCGCGCGATCGGCACCCCGGCCTGCGACGCGGTGACCGTCTACAACAGCGCCCGGCTGGCAGACCGCCTCGGCTGACCTGCGCCGGGACGGGCCGAAGAACAGGACGTGGCCTGGCTGCGGCGCCCGGCCGGCGCCGCAGCCAGGACCGGTCACGTGGTGCAGGCCGCCGCGTTGAGCGTGACGGCCGACGGTGCGCCCGACGTGCCGTTGGCGGTGAAGCCGAGTGACACGGCCGCTCCCGCGCCCAGAGACGGGTTGTAGGACGGCGCGGTCACCGTGACCGTGGTGCCGCTCTGGGTGAAGGTGCCGTTCCAGCCGCTGGCGACGGTGGCCCCGGCGGGCAGGGTGAACACGACCTTCCACGGATTGGCGGCGCTCGTCGCGGTGTTGGTCACCGTCAGCGCGCCCTGGAAGCCGCCCTGCCAGGAATTGTCCAGCTTCCACGCCGTCTTGCACCCGCCGGTGCCGCCGCCGGACGTGGGGGTCGTGGGTGTCGTCGTTGTCGGGTCGGGCCCGCCGCCGGCCGGTGGGATGAGGTAGGGCTGGAGGATGCTCTGCTTCGCCTGGTTGACCGTGGCCCAGTCGTCGTTGAGGATGCCGCCCGTGTCGCCGGAGTTGGGGTTCCACGACCAGTAGGTGAACGAGATGCCGTTGACGCCGGTCCCGGTGTAAGCCATCAGCTTCTCCAGCCACACCTTGTCGACCGGGTTCGCCAGCGTGGTGCCGAACTCGCCCATCATCAGCGGCGCGATGTTCTGCTTGTACAGGTAACCCCAGTACTTGTCCCAGATCGCGGTCAGGTTCGCCGGGTAGTCAGGCGCGCTGAACCACGGCTGGTTGTAGACCGAGGTGGCGTACTCGTGCGGGGAGTACACCAGCCGGCCGGGCACCGACAGGCGTACCGGGAAATCGCCGGCCTTCGACAGGTTCCCGCCCCACCAGCCGCAGTCCTCGTCGTTGGACGGGTCGCCGTCCCACACATTCGACAGCCCGCCGCTCGGGCAGCTCACGCCCTCGACGAAGATCAGCCAGTTCGGCTGGACGCCCAGGATCGCGTTACCCGCGCGTTCGGCGGCCAGCCGCCAGTCGCGGGCGGTGTCGCCGCAGCCCCAGCACGCGCCGGTCGCGGCCGGGTTGGTGCCCTCGGCGTGCGGCTCGTTGTGCAGGTCCGCGCCGATGACCGTGGTGTTGCCCGCGTAGCGCTGGGCGAGCGTCTTCCAGTCGTTGATCCAGGTGCTCTCCGGGACGCCCGCGGTGTACCAGAGCGGGGTCTGCCCCGAACTGGTCGGCCGGTGCCGGTCGAGGATGACGCGCATTCCCTTTTGGCCCGCGTAGCCGATCACCTTGTCGAGGATCTGCAGTGGCGAGAGCCCGATCAGATCGGGATTGGTGTAGTCGTTGATCCCGGTGGCCTTGGCATCGGGTTTCAGCGCGTCGTCGGAGAACGGCACGCGCAGCGTGTTGTAGCCCAGCTGAGCCATCTGGTCGAGCTGCTGGCGCCAGGTGCGGCTGGACCACAGGCCGTGGAAGGTCTTGTTGTCGGTCTCCATCCCGAACCAGTTGATGCCGGTCAGCCGGACCGTCGCGCCGGTGTTGTCCAGGATCTTGTTGCCGCTGGTGTGCAGGTATCCGCTACCCGTACCGCTTGCCGCCGCGGCGACCTGGCCAGTCGCGCCCAAGGCGACCAACCCGCTCGCGGCCACGACAGCCGCGGCCAGCGCGCCGAACGCCTTTCTCCACTGCGTCATCTGCTCTCCTTTGAGCAATACCCGATTCCTGGGAGCGCTCCCAGAAAGTAGGGTAGCGAACGCGGCCACCCTGTCAAGAGTGCTCGGCCTGCACCCGGCGGCGAGCGCGCTGGGAGTGGGCTGCGGACACGGGGCGAACCATCACCTCGAGGGGCGGGCATCCGCGGTACGCCGACCCATTCCCGACTGTCCCGGAGGAGCGAGCCTTTCCGCCTCGGCGTCGTCCTCGCGATCAACCGTGTGCGGCTTCGATCGCCGCGGTGAGGGTGTCGTCCACCGTGGACCACACCGGCATCCCCGGGCGGTTGATCCGGCACTGCAGGTGGACGTCGTGCTCGCGTGGGTAGCCGGGGTCCGCGCCGACGACGATGCGCCGTCCCTCCCCCAGTGCCTGCCCGAGCTCGAACAGGGCGATGGGCTGCGTGGTCTTCGCCGCGTCCGAACGGGGGAACCAGAACAGGGTCAGCCCGGCCAGCCGCAGGTGGTGCTGCTCCCAGCTGACCTGTTCGAACGCCGCGCCGGGGTCGTGGATCGGGAAGTCCGCCCGGCACGGGTTGAACACGATCAGGGGCCGCGGCGCGCCCAGCAGCGTGCGCACCGCGTGCTCGTGCCACGGCTCGGCCACCGCGGTGATGCCACCGGCGAGGAACACCGACGGCGGATCGCCGGGCCGGGGACGGTGGTAGGTGGGTGCCTCGACGTACCGGTCGGTTTCCATGCGCTTCTCCTCTGCCGTGGTGCTCCTGCGGTGCAACGCGCCGGAAGTGCTCGCCCGATCACCAGGTTCGACTCCTGGCGCCTCGACCACCACGACACGAATCCGTTGTCGTGCCGGGATGATTGGCCGAGTCCGGTAAGGCAACCGTCTCGAAAACGGGTCGATGCTTGTTCGTCACGCGGAGGTCCCGCAGACGCGGACCCTCCTGGTGCGTAGCCGATCCGGGTATCGATCCCGGTCCTTCGCCTTGAAAGGGCGATGACCTAGCCAGCAGTCCCACCGGCCGTGAACCGGCGTTCCGCTGTTGCCGGGGTATTGCGAGCAGCCGGCGGGCACTACCGAAGCTCGAAACCGGGGTCCGGTAGCGCCCGGCCCGGCGCAGGCTGGGCACGTCCCGCCGGGGGCGCGATCGAATGGAGGGGGACGTGGTGAACACCGTGGATCCGGCGAAGGCCCGCCACGAACGGCTCGAGCGGTGGCGCGGGCACCGTGGGGTGCTTGCCGGTGCGGTCGCCGCTTCGGTCGCCACCCTGGTTTCGGGCGCCCTGGCCGGGTTGGGCTTCGGCGGGTTCATGGAGCAGTTCCGGACCATGGCGATCGACAGCGTCTTCGACGACCGCGGGGACGGGGAGCCGCCGTACGTCGTCGTCTGGGGCACGCTCGGTGTTCTCCTCTGTCTCGTCACGGCCACGCTCGCCGGTGCCCTCGTGCGGCGCTACCGGGGACGTTCGGGGGGACCCGTGTTCCCGGTCGTCCTGGCGCTTTCGGGGAGCACGGCCGGCACCTGGGTGTCGGCCCGGGATTGGCTCCCTCCGCTCGCGGTGGGCACCGCGGTGGACCCGGTGTTCCACGAGGACGAGATCTGGGGGTTCTGGGCGTGGGTGTTCTACTACGCCGACTGGTGGGCGCCCGCGCTGCTGCTGACGCTGACCCTGGCCGCGCTGGTCCACGCGGTGGCCTCCGGCTGCCGGCACGCCGAGCTGGCCCGGACCCGGGATCGCCTGCTGGCGCACGGCTGCCGGGTGACGGCGGACGTCATCGAAGTCAAGCTCCGCCTCGCGAGCGACGAGTCGGGCACCCGGATCGCCGGCTCCACCGTGACCGTGTCCTACCCCGACGCGGCGGGCGTCCGGCGCTGGGCGACCCGCCGCTCCCGCGAGACGGGGCTGGTGATCGGGCCCGGCGGTGCCGAAGTGCTCTTCGACCCGGCGCGGCCCGGCGACGAGAAGTCGGTCTTCGTCGCGCTCCGACGGTATCCCGTCCCCGCCGACTGGCTGCCCGCCGGGGGCGCCTGAGCCTCGCCTCATGGGGAACGTGCGGCGGATACCTGATGCCCGTCATGCGGGTAGGCGAAGCCGCAGTCGAGCGAGACCCGCGGCCTCAGCCTTGCGGTCTGACGCGGTCCCGGAAGCCCGCCGGTGTCATGCCCGTGCGGTACAGGAAGTACTTGGAAAAGTTGGACGGGTCGTCGAAGCCGAGCTGTTCGGCGGTCCGGGCGATCGTGTCGTGCCCGTGGGCGAGCAGGCGCTTGGCTTCGAGCACGACGCGCTCGTCGATGAGCTGCTTGGCGGACAGGCCGGTGTTGTCGCGGGCCAAGCGGTTGAGGGTGCGGGTCGAGTAGCCCAGGCGGGCGGCGTAGTCGGCGACTTTGTGCCAGGTGCGGAAGTTCGCCTCGAGCTCGTCGCGGAACCAGAGGAACGCCTGGTGCGTCGGCGGGCGGTGGCCGCTGCCTTCCTGGCCGGCCAGGACGAGGAGGAGCAGGGCCGCGGCGAGGGCGCGGGCCAGTGCGGCGTCGCGGAGACCCGCGGCCGGCGGTGCCGCGGCGGTGGCCAGTGCGGCGTCAAGAGCAGCCGCCGCGGGGGTGCCCGCCATCGTGGCGGCGGTCCAGTGGTTCGGGGTGGTGACGTCCGCGGCGCGGATCAGTTCCCGGGTGCCGCTGTCGATCGCGGCCGGGTTGATCAGGAAGACCTGGCCCTCGATGCCGTCGATGGCTCCCCATTGCTGCACCTGCCCGGCTCGCACCCAGAGGACGTCGCCGGGTCCGAGCGGGTAGCCGGTGAAGTCGACGGTGTGCACGGCGCTGCCCGCCTCGAGCCGGATCATCAGGTCGAAGCCGAGGCGTTGCGGGGCGACGAACTCGTCCAGGCCGGCGCGGGCCCGCATGCGCGCGAGCGAGGTGAGCTCGATCTCGCCGGTCACACCGGGCGGCGGGTCATACCGGACAGAGCGGATGGCGCCTCGCGTGGGATGTCCCATTTTTACCATGGTACGTCCGGTCACGACCGTGAAACCCGCAGGTCAGCTTCCTAGGCTGAGGGGCATGAAAGCGAGATTGACCTACGTGTTCGACGCCTACTGTGGCTGGTGCTACGGCTTCGGCCCGGCAGTCGCCGGGTTCGCCGCCGCGAACGCCGGGCGGATCGAGTTCGACGTCGTCAGCGGCGGCCTGTTCACCGGGGCGCGGGTCGCGCCGATCGGCACCATGACCCACGTCGCCGACGCCAACGCGCGCATCGCCGAGCTGACCGGGGCCGAGTTCGGGCCCGGCTACCGCGCACTCGTCGCCGACGGCCGCTTCGAGATGGACTCCACGGCGGCCGCCGCCGGGTTCGCCGCGCTGCGGGCGGCGGCGCCCGGGCAGGCACTGGCCGCCGCGGAAGCGATGCAGCGGGCGTTCTACTTCGACGGGCTGAGCCTGTCCGAGGCCTCGACCTACCGGCACATCGCCGGACTGCTGGGCCTGGCCGCCGACGACGTGCTGACCGCGTTCAACGCCCGCACCGGGGCGGCCCAGGACTTCAGCCGCGCCGCCCGGCTGGGCGTTACCGCCTACCCGACGCTGCTGCTGCACACCGCGACCGGCGTGGTGCGCCTCGGCGGCCCCACCTCGGCCGCCGCCCACCTGACCGACGCCCTCGACCGCCACCTCACATCTGTTTCGCACTGACACCCCGGAAGGACCGAACCATGAGCACCCTCGGCTACCAGATCATCGATGCGGCCGACACCTCGCTGAACAAGACCAGCGTGCTGGTCACCGGCGAGACCGAAGCCGTCGTCGTCGACGCGGCCTTCACCCGGGCCGACGGCCACCGGATCGTCGCCGCGGTCCTCGACTCCGGCAAGCGGCTGACCACCGTGCTGATCACCGCCGGCGACCCGGACTTCTACTTCGGCGCCGAGGTCATCGCCGACGCCTTCCCGGAGGCAGTGTTCCTCGCGCCCGCCGACGTCATCGCGCACATCCGCGACAGCTACGAGAAGAAGCTGGCCGCGTGGGCGCACCTGGGCGCCAACCTGCCGACCCGCCTGGTGGACATCGCGCCGCTGACCGCGCCGTCGGTCACCGTGGACGGCGTCGCCCTCGAGGTCCGCCGCGGCAGCACGGCACTGGGCGACCGCGCCTGGTACCTCTTCGAGCCGAAGGGACGCGCCCTGCTCGGCGGAGTGCTCCTGTTCGAGGGCCTCCACGTCTGGACCGCCGACAGCGCGAGCACCGAGCAGCGCGCGGAATGGCTGCGCGTCCTCGACGACATCGAGGCGCTCGACCCCGCCTTCGTCGTGGCCGGCCACCGGATCGCCGGCGCGCCGACCGACCTGACGGCGATCCGGCA
>NZ_JBHVXZ010000204.1:0-11258 GCF_042881395.1 Amycolatopsis sp. NPDC058278
CGCCGCCATCTGGCACAACCGCGCCACCAGCCAACCCATCACCCGATCCCTGACCGCCTACGACCACTAACCGAGTTACGCATTACTCGTCTAGGTGCGGGAACCGCTGTTCCCAGACGTCGGCGCGGAATGCGGGCTTCAGCCCGGCGAGGATCTCGGGCGTCGTGCCGGGACGGACCGTCTCGTCGGTCGTGATCTCGCGCAACGTGCCGTCGGGGCCGGGGGCCTTCAGCGGTGCCACTTCGCCCGCGAACTTGCCGTCCGCCCACGCCTTCGCGGCGCGCTGGTGGCTTTCGGCGGAGAACTCGTCCAGCTCGGCGCGGGTGAAGCCCCACTTCGCGGCGATGAGCTCCGCGCTGATGCCCTGCGGCACCAGCCCGTCCGGGTAGCGCGCGGCGACCTGCGGGCCGAACGGGTCGCGGCCGGCCGCCTGGCTGCCCATCGGGACCCGGCTCATCGACTCGACGCCGGAGGCGATCACGACGTCGTACGCGCCGGCGATGACGCCCTGCGCGGCGAAGTGGATCGCCTGCTGGCTGCTGCCGCACTGCCGGTCGACGGTCACCGCGGGCACCGACTCCGGCAGCCCGGCGGCGAGCGCGGCCCAGCGCGCGGTGTTCATGCTCTGCTCGCCGATCTGCCCGACCGCGCCGCTGATCACGTCGTCGATCCGGGCCGGGTCGAGGCCGGTGCGCTCGACGAGCGAGCGCAGGGCGTGGGCGTGCAGGTCGACCGGGTGCACCCCGGCGAGCGTGCCGTTCGGCTTGCCCTTGCCGATCGGGGTCCGTACCGCGTCGACGATCACCGCGTCCGTCATGGCGTCTGCCTCCTCGCAGATCGGGGATGACTTCGGTATACGCCGGGTCAGTTGGAATTCACAACTCAGCTGTTCCCCACGTCACAGGAGGCTGACGTGCTAGGTTGGATTTTCAACCCCGTGGAGGTGGCATGGTCCGGCGTGGTCGTGAGTGCTCGGTCGCCGAGGCCCTGGAGGTCGTCGGCGAGAGGTGGAGCCTCCTCGCGCTGCGGGAGATCATGCTGGGCGAGCGGCGGTTCAACCAGATCGCCGAGAACACCGGCGCCAGCCGCGACATCCTGGCGGCGCGGCTGCGCAAGCTGGTCGACGCCGGTGTCCTCGAGAAGGTCCAGTACGAGAACCACCCGCCGCGCCACGAGTACCACCCCACCGAAGCCGGCCGCGCGCTGCAGCCGGTCCTGCTCGGGCTGATGGCGTGGGGCGACAAGTACGTCCACCAGGGCGAACCGCCGACCCTCTGGCGCCACGCCTGCGGCGAGGTGCTGGAGCCGGCCACCGTCTGCGCCCACTGCGGTGACCCGGTGAACGCCCCGGGCACCCACGCGATCCGCCTCGGCGCCGTGCACGCCTGACCCCTTCCCCGGAAAAGGCCCCCTCGTTCTCGCGAGGGGGCCTTTTCCGCGTCCGGCCGTTGACTTGAGACCCGCGTCACTGTAACTCTTGAACTAATCGACGCAAGAACGTGACAGCCGTGCGACAAATCTCGCCAGACGTCAGGAAGCTCCCGGTCTTCGCCCGAGTCGTCTCCCTCCTCCCCGGATCAGAGGAACGCCATGAGAACGAAGCGGCTTCTGTCGCGCGCGGCCACCTACGCCGCCCTGTCCCTGCTCCTCGCGGTGCCCGCCGTGGCCGCGAGCGCTGCTCCGGCCGCACCCGCGGCCACCCGGGTGGCCGTCCAGGCCGCCGCGGCGACCTACACCGCGAGCAGCCAGCTCGCCGGCTACCCCGTTTCGAACGTCGGCGACGGCAACCAGGCCACCTACTGGGAGAGCGCGAACAACCAGTTCCCCCAGTGGGTCCAGGCCGACCTGGGCACCGCCACGAACGTCGCTCAGCTCGTGCTGAAGCTGCCCGCGAACTGGGAGGCCCGCACCGAGACCTTCAGCGTCCAGGGCAGCGCGAACGGCACGGGGTTCAGCGATCTGGTCCCGTCGGCGGGCTACCGGTTCGATCCCGCGACGGCCAACACGGTCACCGTCAACCTGACCGCGAACACCCGGTACGTCCGCCTGAACGTCACGGCGAACACCGGCTGGCCCGCCGCGCAGCTGGCGGAGTTCGAGGTGCACGGCCCCGCCGGCGGCGACACCCAGCCGCCGTCGGCACCCGCCGGCCTCGCCTACACCCAGCCCGCGAGTGGCCAGATCCGGCTCACCTGGTCGGCGTCGACCGACAACACCGGCGTCGCCGGCTACGACGTCTACGCGAACGACCAGCTGCGTGGCAGCGTCGCCGGGAACGTCCTGACCTACACCGACACCCAGCCCGACAGCGCCACCGTCTCGTACTTCGTCCGCGCGAAGGACGCCGCGGGCAACCAGTCGGCGAACAGTGGCACGGTGACGCGCACCGGCACCCAGGCCGGCACGAACCTGGCGCTGGGCAAGCCGATCACGGCGTCCTCGACGGAATGGACGTACGCGGCGGCCAACGCCAACGACAACTCGCTGACCACCTACTGGGAAGGTGGCGGCGGGACGTACCCCAACCTGCTGACCGTCGCGCTCGGCGCGAACGCCGATCTGAACCAGGTCGTGGTCAAGCTCGACCCCGACCCCGCGTGGGGTCCGCGGACCCAGACGATCGCCGTCGAAGGCCGTGAGCAGAGCGCGTCCGCCTTCACCACCCTCGCCGCCGCGCAGACCTACAGCTTCAGCCCCGCGACCGGCAACTCCGTGACGATCCCGCTCGGCGGCCGCGCCGCCGACGTCCGCCTGCGCGTCACCGCCAACTCCGGCGCGGGCGGCGGGCAGGCCGCGGAGTTCCAGGTCATCGGCGTTCCCGCGCCCAATCCGGACCTGACGATCTCGGGTGTGTCGTGGTCGCCGCAGAACCCCGTGGAGACCGACGCGATCACCGCGTCGGCGACCGTCCGCAACGCCGGGACGGCGGCCTCCGGCGCGACGAACGTCAACCTCTACCTGGGAACGACCAAGGTCGGCACCGCGAACGTCGGCGCGCTCGCCGCCGGCGCGTCGACGACCGTGTCGGCGAACATCGGCACCCGGGACGCGGGCAGCTACCAGCTGACCGCGAAGGTCGACGAGGCCAACGCCGTCATCGAACAGAACGAGGCCAACAACTCCTACACGGCTTCGACGGCGCTCGTCGTCAGCCCGGTGCAGAGCTCCGACCTCGTCGCGGCCACGGCGTGGTCGCCGGGCAACCCGTCGGCGGGCAACGCCGTCACGTTCACCACCACCCTGCGCAACCAGGGCACGGTCGCGTCCGCGAGCGGCGCCCACGCCGTCACGGTGACGATCGCCGACCAGAACGGCACCGTCGTCAAGACGCTGACCGGGACCTACACCGGGACCATCGCCGCCGGGGCCACCGCGGCGCCGGTGAACGTCGGCACCTGGACCGCGGCCAACGGCCGGTACACCGTGAAGACGGTCGTCGCGAACGACGCCAACGAGCTGCCGGTGAAGCAGGGCAACAACACCAGCACGCAGCAGTTGTTCGCCGGCCGGGGCGCGAACATGCCCTACGACATGTACGAGGCCGAAGACGGCGTCGTCGCGGGCGGCGCGGCCGTGGTCGGCCCGAACCGCACCATCGGCGACCTCGCGGGCGAGGCGTCGGGCCGCAAGGCCGTGACGCTGAACTCGACCGGCTCGTCGGTGGAGTTCACGACCCGATCGTCGACCAACACCCTCGTGACGCGGTTCTCCATCCCGGACTCCGCGGGTGGCGGCGGGATCTCTTCGACGCTGAACGTCTACGTCGACGGCACGTTCCTCAAGGCCATCGACCTGACCTCGCACTACGCGTGGCTCTACGGCGCCGAAACCGGCCCGGGCAACTCGCCGGGCGCCGGGCCGCGCCACATCTACGACGAGGCGAGCGCGATGCTCGGCACCACGGTGCCCGCCGGGCACCGGATCAAGCTGCAGAAGGACGCGGCGAACACCACGAACTACGCGATCGACTTCGTGAACTTCGAGCAGGCCACCGCGGTCGCCAACCCGGACCCGGCGCACTTCGCGGTGCCCACCGGGTTCACGCAGCAGGACGTGCAGAGCGCTCTCGACAAGGTCCGGCAGGACACCAGCCTCACCGGGGTCTACCTGCCGGCCGGGAACTACCCGCTGTCGAGCAAGCTGAACGTCTACGGCAAGGCCGTGACCGTCACCGGCGCCGGGCCGTGGTTCACGAAGTTCTCGGCACCGGACGGGCAGGAGAACACCGACATCGGCATCGACGTCCAGGCGAGCGCCAACGGCTCGACGTTCAGCGGGTTCGCCGTGTTCGGCAACTACACCTCCCGCATCGACGGCCCCGGCAAGGTGTTCAACCTGACGAACGTGGCCAACTTGACGATCGACAACATCTGGGTCGAGCACCAGGTGGTGATGGTCTGGGGCACGAACGTGGACAACACCACGATCAAGAACTCCCGGATCCGCGACACCTTCGCCGACGGCGTCAACCTCACGAACGGCAGCACCGGCAACCACGTCACCAACAACGAAGCCCGGTCCACCGGCGACGACAGCTTCGCGCTGTTCGCCGCCACGGACCTCAACCCGGGCAACCAGTACGACAACGTGTTCGAGAACCTCACCGCGCTCACCCCGTGGCGCGCGGCCGGGCTCGCGGTGTACGGCGGGTACAACAACACCTTCCGGAACCTCTACATCGCGGACACGCTGACCTACTCGGCGATCACAATCAGTTCGCTCGACTTCGGCTACCCGTTCCTCGGGTTCGGGCCGCAGCCGACGACGGTCCAGAACGCCTCCCTCGTCCGGGACGGCGGCCACTTCTGGGGCCAGCAGACGTTCCCGGCGATCTGGCTGTTCTCCGCGTCCAAGGAGTTCCGCGGCATCCGGGTGTCCGACGTGGACATCCAGAGCCCGACCTACAGCGGCGTCATGTTCCAGACCAAGTACAACGGCGGGCCGGAGCACCCGGTCGAGGACACCGTGCTGACGAACGTGTCGATCACCGGCGCCCACCGCAGCGGGGACGCCTTCGACGCGAAGTCGGGGATCGGGATCTGGGCCAACGAGCTGCCGGAACCGGGCCAGGGCCCGGCCGTCGGCTCGGCGACCTTCACCGGGCTGACCCTGGCCGACAACGACGAGGACATCCGCAACCGCACCACCACGTTCACCATCAACCGCAACTGAGGACGGCGGTGCGTGCCCGCCGGGAAGCCGTTCCCCGGCGGGCACACGCCGTGCCAGGATGACGCCGGAGGTGGTCGACGTGCGGATCCTGGTCACCGGCGGCACGGGACAGCTGGGCAGTGCGGTGGTGGCCCGGCTGCGGGCGGCGGGGGAGGAGGTCCGCGTGCTGAGCCGCCGGGCCGCCCCGGACGTCGTCCGCGGCGACCTGCGGACCGGGCGCGGCGTCGACAGCGCCGTCGCCGGGGTCGACGTGGTCGTCCACTGCGCCACCGACTACCTCGGCCGGGAAACGCAGCTCGCGCGCACGCTGGTCGAGGCGGCGCGGTGGGCCGGCGGCCCGCACCTGGTGTACGTCTCGATCGTCGGCGTCGACCGGGTCCCGCTCGGCTACTACCGGGCCAAACACGAGACCGAGCAGCTGATCGCCGCCTCGGGACTGCCGTACACGATCCAGCGGGCCACCCAGTTCCACGGCCTCGTCCGTACCCTGCTCGCGGGCGCGTCCCGGCTGCCGGTGGTGCCGGTGCCGCGCATCTCGTTCCAGCCGGTCGACGTCCGGGACGTCGCCCGCCGCCTCGCCGGCCACGCACTGGACGACCCGGCGGGCCGGGCGCCCGACTTCGGCGGCCCGGAGATCCTCCCGGCGGCCGAGCTGGCCCAGGCGGTCGCCGAGGCGAGCGCGCGGCGCCGGCGGATCGTGCCGGTCAAGGTGCCGGGGGAGACGTTCCGGGCCTACGCCGCCGGCGGGCACCTGACCCCCGGGCACCGCGAAGGCGAGATCACCTTCCGCGAGTACCTGGCCGAGCGAGCCGATCACGGGTGACCGCTCCATCCCGGAGATTCTTGACCATCGGACCGGATAGATCATATGTTTGGTGGGCTTCGCGGCCGTTTTCCGCCCACGCCGAACGGATGACCCATGCCGGAACTGCCTCTCCCGCCGTCGCGGCGGTCCTTCCTCAAACTCGGTGGCGCGGTCGGCGCCGGTGTTGCGCTGGGTGGCCTACGTCCCTTTGCTGCCAACGCCGATGTCGTCCGCCAGGTCAGGGAAGATCTCGTCCCGTCGGCGCGGGCCACCACCTTGTGGTACCCGGCGCCCGCGAGCGAGTCGAAAATCATCGAACAGGGCCTGCCGATCGGTAATGGTCGGATCGGTGCGCTCGTCGGAGGTGACCCGGCCGCCGACTTCCTCTACCTCGCCGACGCGTCGCTGTGGACCGGCGGCCCCAACGACGTCCTCCAGGACGACGGTCAGTTCCCCTACGAACTCGAGAAGTTCGGCACGCTCGGCCTGCTCGCGAAGCTGCGGATCGCGGTCCCGGCCCACACCGGCGTCACCGACTACCGGCGCACGCTCGACCTCAGCAACGGCCTGGTCGTGATCACCTACCGGCACCAGGGCGTGCAGTACCGCCGCGAGTACTTCGCGAGCCACCCCGACGACGTCGTGGTGGTCCGGCTCAGCGGCGGACCCGTGAGCGGGTCGGTGACGCTGGAACCCACCCGCGGCGAGCCGGCGGCCGGTGCCGGAGCGTTCACCGGCGGGTTCGCCAACGGCCTGGCGTACGCCTGCACGGTGAGCACGTCCGGCGGCCTCACCTTCAGCGGGAGCAGCGAGGTCGTCGTCGTGCTCAGCGGCGGCACGAACTACGTCCCCGACGCGGCGCGGAAGTTCCTCGACGCGTCGCTCGACCCGCTGGTCCTGGCGAAGCGGAAGGCGGGCGTGGCGCTGGCCGTGGGTGGCCGGGCCCTGCGGGCCACCCACGTCGCCGACTACCGCCGGCTGTACGACCGGATGAGCGTGGAGCTGGGGCAGTCGCCGCCGGCGAAGCGGGCACTGGACACGTGGTCGCGGCTGGTCGCCCGGCACGACCAGCCGGGCGTGCCCGACCCGGAGCTGGAGGCGAGCTACCTGCAGTTCGGGCGCTACCTCACGATCACCGGCTCCCGCGACGGCCTGCCGATGGGCCTGCAGGGCCTGTGGCAGAACAACAACACGCCGGACTGGATGAGCGACTACCACACCGACATCAACCTCCAGATGAACTACTGGCTGGCCGACCGCGCGGCGCTGCCCGAGAGCTTCACTGCCCTGGCCGATTACTGCCTCGCGCAGCTTCCCGTGTGGACGGACAGCACGAAGCGGCTGTTCAACGACCCGAGGAACCGCTTCCGCAACACCAGCGGCAAGGTGGCCGGCTGGGCGGTCGCGTTCTCCACGAACATCTACGGCGGCTCCGGCTGGTGGTGGCACCCCGGCGGCAACGCGTGGCTGTGCAACTCGCTCTGGGACCACTACGCCTTCACCCAGGACAAGGCGTACCTCGCACGGATCTATCCCCTGCTCAAGGGGGCCGCCGAGTTCTGGGAAGCCCGGCTGATCCCGACGACGGCCGACGGCCGCGAGGTGCTCGTCGACGACCACGACTGGTCGCCCGAACACGGCCCGCAGGACGCCCGCGGGATCACCTACGCGCAGGAGATCGTCTGGGACCTGTTCGAGCACTACCGCGAGGCCACCGCGGTGCTGGGCCGGGACCGCGCGTACGGCGACCGGATCGCCGGGCTGCAGAAGAAGCTGTACCTGCCGAAGGTGAGCCCGTCGACCGGCTGGCTCGAGGAGTGGATGTCGCCGGACAACCTCGGCGAAACCACGCACCGGCACCTGTCGCCGCTGATCGGCTTCTTCCCGGGCGACCGCATCGCGGCCGACACGGCTCCGCGCGAGCTGCTCGACGGCGTCCGGGCGTTGCTGATCGCGCGGGGGATGGACAGCTTCGGCTGGGCGACCGCGTGGCGCTCGGCGTGCTGGGCCCGGCTCAAGGACGCCGACCGTGCCTACCAGCTGCTGCTCACCGTGCTGCGGCCGTCGGTGGCGAACGGCAACGGCACCGCGCCCAACTTCTTCGACATGTACAGCCAGGGCAGCTACACGATCTTCCAGATCGACGCGAACCTCGGCGCACCCACCGCGATGCTCGAAATGCTCGTCCACTCGCGGCCGGGCGTGCTGGAACTGCTCCCCGCGCTGCCCTCGGCGTGGGCCGCTTCGGGCCGGGTGACCGGGATCGGCGCCAGGGGCGGGTTCGAGGTCGACCTCGAATGGCGGGCCGGGAAGGTCACCCGGGCGGTGATCCGCAGTGTCGGCGGGACCCGGCTCGAGGTGCGGGCCGGGACCTGGCGGCGGGCGATCACCCTGCGGCCGGGAGCGTCGGTCACGGTCCGGCCAAGCTGAGGTCGGCGGGTCTGCTCACCGTGGTGTACCTGTTCGCCGGGGCGTGAAGCTCGCGACCCCACGCGCGAAGCTGCTGGAAAACCAGGCCGGGGCGATCGTCGTGCACGCGCGTCGCAAGGAGACGAAGGCCCTGCCGATGAACGTCGTGCTGCTCCTGCTGGCGGCGTTCGTGGCGGCGGGCCGCTTCGCGGGCTAATACGCTGGAGCCCGATGGACGTCGATCTGCGCAAGCTGCGCTACTTCGTGGCGGTGGCCGAAGAACTGCACTTCGGGCGCGCCGCCGCGCGGCTGCACATCGCGCAGCCGGTGCTTTCGCGGCAGATCCGCGCCCTGGAAGGCGAGCTGCGGGCGCAGCTGTTCCGGCGGGACAGGCGGTCCACCGAGCTCACGGCGGCGGGCCTCCAGCTGCTGGAGGACGCGCGGCCGCTGCTGGTCTCGGCCGACGGCCTCCGCCGCCGGGTCGCCACGGCCGCGCGCGGTACCTCGGCGTTCACCGTGGCGTTCATGCCGGGCATCACGGTCACCGGCGCGGTCCGGGAGCTCTCGGCGCGGCACCCCGGCCTCGCGGTGGAGCTCCTGCGCACGACGTGGGACGACCAGACCGAAGTCCTCCACGACGGCCGCGCCGACGTCAGCGTGATCCGGCTGCCGGTGGACCGGCGCGGGCTCAGCGTGCGGCCGCTGTTCCGCGAGCCGCGCGTGGCCGTGGTGCACGCCGGACACCGGCTGGCCGGCAAGGAATCGGTGCGGATCGGCGACCTCGCGGAAGAGCACCTGCTCAACGACCCGGACGCGGTGCCGGAGTGGCGGGACCTCGCGGTCGAGCTGCGCGCGGGCGCCGCACCGGAGCGGCGCACGTTCCGGAGCGTGGAGGAGAAGCTCGAGCACGTGGCCGCCGGGCGGGGGATCGCGGTCGTCCCGCGGTCGACGTGGGAGTACTACACCCGGTCCGACGTGGCGCGCGTGCCGGTCGAGGACCTGCCGCCGAACGAGGTGTGCCTGGCGTGGGTGTCCGGCCGGCGGTCGCGGGTGATCTTCGAATTCGCGGAGATCTTCGCGGACCTGGCCGGCGCGGGAGAGAGGACACGATGATCCGCTGGGCGACGTTCGACTGCTTCGGCACGCTGGTGGACTGGCGCCACGGCATCGCCACCGGGCTCGAGCTGCTGTACCCCGGCCGCGGCGCGGAGCTGCTGGAGGTCTACAACCGGTTCGAGCCGCAGGTGCAGGCCGAGGTGCCGGTGCGGCGCTACCGGGAGGTGCTCGCCGAGTCCCTGCGCCGGACCGTGGCCGAAGCGGGCTTGGAGCTGGTGGCGGACGACGCTTCGGTGCTGGGGACCGGGCTGCCGTACTGGCCGGTCTTCCCGGACACCCGGCCGGCGCTGGCCGCGTTGCGTGAAGCGGGCTGGCGGCTCGCGTTGCTGACGAACTGCGACCGCGACCTCATCGGCGAGACCCAGCGGCGGCTCGCGGTGCCGATCGACGCGATCGTGACCGCGGAGGACGTCGGCGAGTACAAGCCGGGGCACGGTCACTTCCGGCGGTTCGCCGCGTCCTTCGACGCCACGGCCGGGAACTGGGTGCACGTGGCGCAGAGCCACTTCCACGACATGGTGCCGGCCCAGGCGCTGGGCATCCCGCGCGTGTGGGTCAACCGGCACGCCGGCCCGCAGGACCCGGCGGTGGCGGACGCGGTCCTGCCCGGTCTCGACGGCCTGGCCGAGACGGTGGAGCGGGTGCACGCCGGAGCCCGCTGACCGCCGTCACGGGTGGCGCACCCCGGCCCGGCGGGGCGGGAACACCGCGGCCCACAGTGCCTTCCACGGCTTCGCCGGCTGCCGTTCCCTTGGTGTCTGCAACGCCGGCTCCGGGCGTGTCCCGGCCCGGTAGTCCATTTCCACCTGTACCCAGTCGTGGATCCAGTCGCCTCGCATGGGGGGCTCCTTTCGTCGTGGAGCCCACGGTCGTCCTGAGGGTTCCGCGCCCGCATCGGGTGAACACGCAGTCCGGCGCCGCCCGGGCCCTTACCCGCTATCGTGGCCGGGTGGCCGCGACGACGTTCCTGTTCGTGCCCGGCGACCGACCCGATCGCTTCGGCAAGGCGCTCGCCAGTGGCGCCGACGTGGTGATCCTCGACCTCGAGGACGCCGTCGCCCCCGCCGCCAAGGACGCGGCACGAGCCTCGGCAGGCGAATGGCTGGAGCGCCACCGGGCGATGGTCCGGATCAACGCGCCGGGCACGCCGTGGTTCGCCGCGGACGCCGAGCTGGTGGCCGCGCGGGGCGTGCCGGTGATGGTGCCGAAGGCCGAGACACCCGGCGTGCTCGCCGGGTTCGGTGCGGTGGTCGCCCTCGTCGAGACCGCACTCGGGGTGGAACGCGCCGGCGAGCTGGCCGCGGTGCCGTCGGTGACGCAGCTGGCGTTCGGCAGCGTGGACCTGGCGGCCCAGCTCGGGGTGGCGCCGGAGGACCCGGAGCCGTTCGCCTACGCGCGGTCCCGGCTGGTGATCGCCTCGGCGGCGGCCGGCCTCGCGCCGCCGGTGGACGGCGTCACCACGGATCTGGGCACCGGCTCGCGGCTGGAAGAGGACGTCCGCTACGCGCGCCGCCTGGGTTTCGGCGGCAAGCTCTGCATCCACCCGAAGCAGGTCGCACCGGTCCGGGCCGGGTTCACGCCGACGGAGGCCGAGCGCGCCTGGGCCCGCCGCGTCGTGGCGGCGGGGGATGGGGTGTCCGTTGTGGACGGCCGGATGGTGGACAAGCCGGTGCTCGCCAGGGCGCGGCACATCCTCGGTGAGGGGTGAACTCGGCCGGGCGGCGGAAACCGCAGGTCGCTCTGCGCTACACCGCAC
>NZ_JBHVXZ010000205.1:0-11069 GCF_042881395.1 Amycolatopsis sp. NPDC058278
GACGGCGGGTACGTCGACGCGATCGTGCCGTGAGGCCGCGGGGCTGTTCTCACGGCGTGACGGAGATGTTCGTCAGTCCCGAACGGGCGTTCGTGACCGTGTTCGACGCGTACACGACGTTCGGGTCGGCCGCGCACTGGGACACCGAACTGATCTTGACCGCGTAGGCGCCCACCCCGCCGAGGTCGGACTTGTTGCCGCGCCACACGTTGCCGCAGCCGTTGTCGAACGACGGGCTGGTGCTCGGGTTGTGGTTCTCGTAGCCGTTGGCGAACGTGCCGGGCGGGGCGAACGTGCCCGTGTTGCCTTCGATCGTGTAGCTGATGCCCTTGACGTCGATCCAGGAGTCCGCCGAATTCCGGCCGGAAATCCCGCGGCCGTCGAAGGTGTTGCCCCGGATCAGGCCGTCGAACGTGCCTTCCTTGACGTCGATCGGTTCGGCGGCGACGAACGGGCCGATGTGGTTGTCCAGCACCTGGATCCGGTCGCCGCGGTCGACGCCGCCGGAGTTGCCGTGGCAGCCCCGGTTCGAGCCGGCCGAGCCGAGGTAGACGCCTTCGCCGTAGCCGGGCTGCACCAGGCCGGTGTAGGTGATGGTGGAGTTCTTCAGCACGCTGTCGGCCGATGAGCGGCGGAAGTGCACGGCCTCTTCGTCGATGTGGTGGACGGTGACGCCGTCGATGGTGGTGTGCGGCGAGTCGTCCGCGACGATGCCCTTCTTCGAGTCCTGCACGGTGAACCCGCGCAGCGTCCAGTACGGCGCGCTCGCGAGCCAGAGGCCGTAGCCGGAGCCCCAGCCGGCGGTCGGTGCCGGGCAGTCGGGGGCGTCGCCGGACGGGCCGTCGTTGATCAGGACGGCGTTCGCCGGGCCGGAGAGGGTGATCGGCTTGTCCGCGGTGCCGGCTTTGGTGGTGACGAACGAGCCGCGGTAGGTCCCCGCCGCGAGCCGGATCGCCTGTCCGGGAGCGGCGTTGGCCAGGGCGGCCTGCAGCTGCGCGGCCGTCGAGACGTCGACGACGTCACCGGCGGGCGGGGGAGTGGGGGTGGCCGGGGTCGTCGTGGCCGGTGTGGTGGCCGGGGTCGTGGTCGCCTGGCTGCCGCCGTCGCACGGGAGGCCGTTGACGGTGCAGCCGGTGGGGAGGCCGGTGCCGGCGACGGTGAAGCCGAAGTTCTCGGTGCCGCCGGGCGCGATCGTGGCGTTGAAGCCGGCGTTGGTGAACCGGTAGTGCTGCCCGGCCTGCGTGCGGACGCTGCTCCACGAGCTGCTGACGGCCGAGCCGGCGGGCAGGTCGAACTCGACGGTCCAGCCGGTGGCGGTGGTGCCGCCGCGGTTGGTGACGGTGTAGCCACCGCCGTAGCCACTGGTCCAGACCGATGTCTGCGCGAAGGCGGCGGAGAGATTCGCCCCGGCCGCGCGGGCGGGCGCCGGTCCACCGAGCCCGGCGGTGACCGCGACGGCGGCGGAAATGCTGACGGCGCCGAGGAAAACGGCGGAGCTTCGTGGGGACACCGATGGCCTCCGAAGAAGTGTTCGACGGGGAATTCTCCGGTGAACTCCTTGGCGCGCAGGGGAAAGCTCGGCGGAAGGAGAGCACGATGAACACCCGGATCGCTTCTTGGGCGACGGCCGCTGCGCTCACGGTTTCCGCGGTGGTCGCCGCGGCCGCACCGGCCTCGGCGGACATGGTGCCGGGCAGCGCGACCCAGTTCTACGCGTACTGCTCGGTGGACCTGCTCGGAGTCCCGGTCGCCTGCACGCAGACGGACCAGGTGCATTCGTCGCACATTTGCCAGTACCTCGCGACCCCGCTCGGCCTGGGTCTCGACTGCATCCAGCGCTCCGCGGCGTGACCGGACGGCTGCCGGGGCACCGGCCGGCGTCGGCTGAAGGGGGCTTTCCTCGCGGGTGGTGAGGGTGAAGCTCCCTCCGGCGCGGTGGACGCCGGGTTGGTTGGGGACTCGGCCTGTTGTGACTTCGCCCCGCCTGTTCCGCCCCGCCCCGCACCTGCCGGTCCCGCCCGGCGCCGCCCCTGTCCCCCGTTACCTTTTTCGTGGCTCCCGACCAGGGAGTTGTGGTCACCAGGCCCGGCATGACTCAAGCCCCCAGTCGCACGCATGATCCGGGGGGTGGTGTCACCGGACCTGGTGGCATCGACCGACCGCTGATAGGGACACGGCCACCAACAGGTAGGTCTCGTCGTAACGTGGGTGCCGGCGCTCGATGCCCAACCAGGTGACCACTCGCGACGACCGAACGGCATGGTGGATGAGCAGCACTTTCGGTGTGTTCCTCGGCCTGGATGTCGGCAAGGAAGCCCATCACGCGGTCGGCCTCGACCCGACGGGCAAGCGTCTGCATAACGGGCCGCTGCCCAACAGCGAACCGAAGCTGAAGGCCTTGTTCGCCAAGCTCGCCCAGCACGGACCGCTGCTGGTCGTGGTGGACCAGCCGGCCACGATCGGGGCGTTGCCGGTCACGGTCGCCCGCGCGGTCGGCCATCAGGTGGCCTACCTGCCCGGGCTGGCGATGCGCCGCATCGCCGACCTCTACCCCGGCCGGGCGAAAACCGACGCCCGGGACGCGTTCATCATCGCCGACGCGGCCCGCTCGCTGCCGCACACACTGCGCCCGGTCGACGTCGGCGACGAAGCCCTGGCCGAGCTGGACGTGCTGGTCGGGTTCGATGACGACCTGGCCGGCGAGGCCACCCGCATCGCCAACCGGATCCGCGGTCTGCTCACCGGCATCCACCCCGCCCTCGAGCGGGCGGTCGGACCGCGGATCAGCCATCCCGCGGTGCTGGAGATCCTCTCCCGTTGCGGCGGGCCGACCGGGATCGCCAAGGCCGGCCGCCGCAAACTCACCGCGATCGCGAAAGTCCACGCCCCCCGCATGGGCGACAAACTCGTCGACGCGATCATGGTCGCCCTGAACGAGCAGACGGTCACCGTTCCGGGCACCGCTGCCGCGGACACCGTGCTCCCGCGACTGGCGGACAGCCTGAAAACGGTTCTCCAGCAACGCAAAGCCGTCGCTGAGCAGGTTGAGGGGATACTCGATGCGCACCCTCTTGCCGGGGTCCTGACTTCGATGCCCGGCATCGGCGTCAGGACCGCCGCAAGGATCTTGCTCGAGGTCGGTGACGCCTCGAATTTCGCCAGCTCCGGGCATCTGGCCGCCTACGCAGGCATCGCTCCGGTCACCCGCAGCTCTGGCACCAGCATCAAGGGCGAGCATCCGGCCCGGACCGGCAACCGGAAGCTGAAACGGGCGTTCTTCCTGGCCGCGTTCGCGGCACTGCACGATCCGACCAGCAGGACCTATTACGACCGCAAACGAGCCGAGGGCAAGAAGCACAACGCCGCCCTGATCTGCCTGGCCCGCCGCCGCTGCGACGTTCTCTACGCGATGCTGCGCAACGGCACCCACTACCGCCACCCCGAACCAGCTCCCGTTCCCGCTGCGGCTTGACAACCACATAGGGACACCCCCCCCTGCTCCGCGGCCCAGCCCCCCGCCCGGTCCGCCCCACCTGACCGGGACCAGTCCGCCTTGCGTGCGCCGTGGCCCCGGCGGCTCCCTGCCCGCCTCTGCTCCACCTCGGTCGAGTCTGGCCCGCCCTGCGCGCCCCGCGCCGGCCCGCCGCTCCCGGCCCCGCGCCACCCGGCCGGCCTTGCGGCCGCCGTGCGGGCAGCTCCCGCCCCGGCGAGCCCGGCTCCGGCCCCCTGCGTGCGCCGTGGCCCGGGGCAGCTCCCACCTCGCCCCGGAAGCCGGGCATCTCCTCCGATACAAGATCGGGACATTTCTGGTTCACACCTGTCGAACATCTCCGACAAAGCGGCGATCTTCCCCGGACACAGTGACCGATGTGCGCTTCACCGGGCGCACCCGGCACCCGGAGGAGACCGATGGCCCGCACCCGCATCCCACCCGTGGCCCTGAGCATCGCCGCCGCTGTGGCCGTGGGGCTCGCCGCTGCCTGGTGGGTTGTCTTCCCGCCCGAAACCGCCGGGCGGGCGCTGGCCGCCCGGCCCGATGTCGACCTCTCGCTGCCTTGGCCCGCCGAAGGGCAGTCCAGCGCGAAGTGCAGAACCTGGGGTCGCTCGGCAGCCGCGGTGAGCAGGGGCCCGTGCCGATCGCCAGCGTCACCAAGGTCATGACCGCCTACGTCGTGCTCAAGGACCACCCCCTCGGCCCCGGCGAGGCCGGGCCGGAGATCACCGTCGACGAGCAGGCCGCCGCCGAGGCCACCTCCGCCGAGGAATCGAGCGCGCCGGTCCGGGCGGGGCGCCGCTTCAGCGAGCGCGACCTGCTCGCCCTGATGCTCGTGCCCTCCGGCAACAACGTCGCCCGCCTGCTCGCGCGGTGGGACGCCGGCAGCCAGGACGCCTTCGTCGCGAAGATGAACCGCGAGGCCGCCGCCCTCGGTATGACCAGCACCCGCTACACCGGCGCCAGCGGCGTCGAAGACTCGACCACGAGCACCGCCACCGACCAGCTCCGGCTGGCCCGCGAAGCGATGAAGAACCCGGTGATCCGCGCCATCGCCGCCACCCCGAGCCTGCGGATCGACGGCGTGCCGGGCGCGGTCGTCAACACGAACACCCTCCTCGGCCGCGACGGCGTCATCGGGCTCAAGACCGGCTCGTCGACCGCCGCCGGCGGGGCGCTGATGTGGGCCGCCCGCGCCCGCGACGGTGCCCTGATCCTCGGCGTCGTCCTCCACCAGAACCCGGGCGGGACCCCGGCGGCCGGGCTGCGGGCCGCGCTCGAGAACAGCGAGAAGCTCATCGCCGCAATCCAGCGGGAGCTGCCGGCGGCCACCCGATGACCGCGACGGCCGAGACGACCCCGCTGGCGCCCGTCCCCGCGCGCCGGCCCGGAACGTGGCGCCGCGGCCGGGTCATCGCCGCCTTCGCCGTCCTGACGGCGGTGCTGCTGCTCGCGCACCCGCTGGTGCCCAACTGGCCGGGCAACGCCGGCAGCCTGCTGGAGACGTTCCTGCCCTGGACCGGCCTGCTCGTCGTGCCGCTGCCGGCCGCGGCGCTGGTCCGGCGCTCGGCGCTCGCCCTCGTGGCCCTCCTGCTGCCGGCGCTGGTCTGGGCCGGGCTCTTCGGCGGCAGGCTCTTCGACAAGCGCGAACAGGGCGGGGACCTCACGATCGTCTCGCACAACGTGAACGACGAAAACCCGGACCCGGCGGGTACCGCGCACGCCCTGGCCGCCGCGGGCGCCCAGGTGATCGCGCTCGAGGAGCTGAAGAAGTCCGAGGTCCCGAAGTACGAGGACGCCCTCGCCGCGGGCTACCCGTACCACTCCGTCCAGGGCACCGTCGGGGTGTGGAGCACCTTCCCGCTGCGTGCCACCCGGCCGGTGGCGATCATGCCGTGGACCCGGGCGCTGCAGACCACTGTGGACACTCCGCGGGGCCCGGTGACGGTCTTCGTGGCGCACCTGCCTTCGGTGCGCGTGCGCCTCGACGCCGGGTTCACCGCGAACGGCCGCGACGCCGCGATGGGCCTGCTCGCCGACGCCCTCGCCGCGGAATCCGCGCCGCGGACCGTCCTCGTCGGCGATTTCAACGGCACCGCCGACGACCGCGCGCTCGCGCCGATCACCGGGCGGATGCACTCGGCTCAGGACGAGGCCGGCGACGGTTTCGGCTTCAGCTGGCCCGCGGGGCTGCCCCTGGCCCGGATCGACCAGATCTTCGTCGCCGGCGTGCGGCCGGTGGCGGCTTGGACGTTGTCCGCGACCGGCAGCGATCACCTGCCCGTCGCCGCCACCGTGGCGTTCTGACCCGTCGGCCCGGAGCCCTCGAATCGTCCGCCGGAGGGTTGTGGTAAACGCCCCGCAAGACCGGCGAACATGGGCTTGAACACCGGGCGGTGCTGACGGGCGGTGAATTTCAAACGACGCTCCGCGCAGGTCGCGCCGTCGAATTCGTCGTCGGAGCCGTGTGAAGGGCATGTGACTAGACCGTTACGCGACCCGGTCTTGACCCCGTGGGTGTTATCGCTAACACTAACTCCTCGTCGTCACCGGAACAGTGACGCAGACCATGTCGGAGCGGACGGAAGGGGACGCCGGTGGCCGAACGACCCCGCTCCGGCGGCCCCGTGAAGGCGACCAACGCCGGGACGCGGCAGCCGAGCCTGACCGACGTCGCGGGGGTGGCGGGCGTGTCCCACATGACCGTTTCCCGGGTGATCAACGGGACCGGCCCGGTGCGACCCGAAACCCGTGCCCGGGTGCTCGCGGCGATCGAGGAACTGGGCTACCGGCCCAACTCCGCGGCCCGCGCGCTGGTCACCGGGCGGACCGGCACGCTCGGCGTCGTGGCGCTCGAATCCAATCTGTACGGTCCGGCCAGCACGCTGTACGGCATCGAGAACGCCGCCCGGGAAGCCGGGTACGCGATCACCATCTCCAGTGTCAGCCGTCCTGGCCGGTCGTCGATCGCCGACGCGGTGGAGAACCTGCGCCGCCAGGCGGTCGAGGGCGTCATCGTGATCGCCCCGCACGTCAGTGCGGGCCGGGCGCTGGAAGCGGCGCCCGCGGATTTCCCGGTCGTCGCGGTCGGCGGCGGAGAGACGGCACCGGTGCCGGTCATCTCCGTCGACCAGCGCGACGGCGCCCGTCGCGCCACCGAACACCTCCTGGCGCTGGGCCACCGCACGGTGTGGCACATCGCCGGACCGGAAGACTGGCTGGAGGCCCGCGACCGCGAGCTCGGCTGGCGGGAAACCCTGGAACGCCACGGCGTCGGGGCCCCGCAGGTGATCCGCGGCGACTGGAGCTCCCGGTCGGGTTACGAGGCGGGGCGATCCCTCGCCAAGGAAAAGGATCTGGACGCCGTCTTCGCCGGCAACGACCAGATGGCACTGGGCCTGCTGCGCGCGTTCGCCGAAGCGGGCATCTCGGTGCCGCGGGACGTGCGCGTGGCGGGTTTCGACGACGTTCCCGAGGCGGCGTACTTCACGCCGCCGCTGACGACGGTGCGCCAGGACTTCATCGAAGTCGGACGGCGTACGTTCGGCCTGCTGGCCGGGCGGATGGACGGAGGCGACCGGCACGCGCGCGCCCTGGTCGTCCCCGAGTTGATCGTGCGCGAGAGCACCGGACCGCGCTAGCGCGGCGGCCGGCGGGGACCGGTGGTTCCCGAGGGATTGTTAGCGCTAACACGGAAGTTTTACCCCGATAGTCCCCACAAAGGTTTTCCCACTGATCATCGTCGATCGAGGAGTGAACGTGCTGAAGAAGCGATGGGCCGCCGCGGCGGCCGCGGCGGCCGGACTCGTGCTGCTCACCGCCTGCGGGAATGGCGGTTCGTCCGGCAACTCGTCCGGTGGCGCCGTCACGCTCGGGTTCGCCCAGGTGGGCGCCGAGAGCGGCTGGCGGACGGCGAACACGAAGTCGATCCAGGAATCGGCGAAGACCGCCGGGATCGAACTCAAGTTCTCCGACGCGCAGCAGAAGCAGGAGAACCAGATCTCCGCTATCCGCTCGTACATCCAGCAGAAGGTCAAGGTCATCGCCTTCTCGCCGGTCGTCGAGTCCGGCTGGGACACCGTCCTCAAGGAGGCCAAGACGGCCAACATCCCGGTCATCCTCACCGACCGGGCGATCGACTCGCCGGACAAGTCCCTCTACAAGACCTTCCTCGGCTCCGACTTCGTCGCCGAGGGCAAGAAGGCGGGGGAGTGGCTGACCAAGGAGTACGGCAGCGCCACCGGTGACGTGAACATCGTCGAGCTGCAGGGCACCACCGGCTCGGCGCCGGCGAACGACCGCAAGAAGGGCTTCGCGGAGGTCATCGCGGCGGACCCCAAGTACAAGATCGTCGCCTCGCAGACCGGTGAGTTCACCCGCGCCAAGGGCAAGGAGGTCATGGAGGCCTTCCTGAAGTCCCAGCCGAAGATCGACGTCCTCTACGCCCACAACGACGACATGGCCCTCGGCGCCATCGAGGCCATCGAAGCCGCGGGCAAGGTCCCGGGCAAGGACATCAAGATCGTCTCGGTGGACGCCGTGAAGGACGGCATGCAGGCGCTGGCCGACGGCAAGATCAACCACATCGTCGAGTGCAACCCGCTGCTCGGCCCGCAGCTGATGGACCTGGTGAAGAAGGTCGCCGCCGGCGAGCAGGTGCCCGCCCGCATCGAGACCAAGGAAACCGAGTTCGACCAGGCGGCGGCCAAGGCCGCGCTGCCGCAGCGCCAGTACTGATCCCGACCCGCGTCCACCCCGGAGCACACCAAATGCCTGAACCGCAACCCATGGTGCGGATGAGCGGTATCCGCAAGGAGTTCCCCGGCGTCCTCGCCCTCGACGGGGTCGACTTCCGGATGTACCCCGGCGAAGTCCACGCCCTGATGGGCGAGAACGGCGCCGGCAAGTCCACCCTCATCAAGGTGCTCACCGGGGTGTACGGGGTGGACGCGGGCTCGATCGAACTCAACGGCGACGACGTCGCCTTCACCGGGCCCGGCGAGGCCCAGCAGGCCGGCATCAGCACGGTCTACCAGGAGGTCAACCTCTGCCCGAACCTGTCCGTGGCGGAGAACGTCTGCCTCGGCCGGGAACCCCGCCGCTTCGGCCGCATCCAGTGGGGCCCGATGCGGCGGCGGGCCGAGGAACTCCTGGCCCGGCTGGACGTCCACGTGGACGTCTCGGCCGAGTTGTCCACCTGTTCCATCGCCGTACAGCAGCTGGTCGCGATCGCCCGCGCGCTCGACGTCGACGCGCGGGTGCTCGTCCTCGACGAGCCGACGTCCAGTTTGGACGCCGGCGAGGTCGAGCAGCTGCTCAAGGTCGTGCGGTCCCTGCGCGAAAGCGGTATGGCGATCCTGTTCGTGTCCCACTTCATCGACCAGGTCTTCGCCATCGCCGACCGGATGACCGTGCTGCGCAACGGAAAGCTGATCGGCGAGTACCGCACCGCGGACATCACGCCGGTCGAACTGGTCACCAGGATGATCGGCAAGGAACTCCAGGTCCTCGAGGACCTGGAGGACTCCGGCCCCAGCCGGGCCGAGGTCGCCGGCGCCCCGGTGCTGCTGGCCGCCGAAGGCCTCGGCCGCAAGGGCGGGGTCGCGCCCTTCGACTTCGCCATCCACGCCGGCGAGGTCGTCGGGCTGGCCGGCCTCCTCGGCTCCGGCCGCACCGAACTCGCCCGGCTGCTCTTCGGCGCCGACCACGCCGACAGCGGCTCGGTGAAGGTCGACGGCACCACGACCTCGCTGCGCACCCCGCGGGCCGGGCTCGACCACAAGATCGCCTTCCTCTCGGAGAACCGTAAGGCCGAAGGGCTGGTCGAAGAGCTCACCGTCCGGGAGAACATCGTCCTGGCGCTGCAGGCCTCCCGCGGCTGGGCGCGGCCGCTGTCCCGCCGCCGCCAGGACGAAATCGCCGAGAAGTACATCAAGACGCTCGACATCCGGCCCGCCAACCCCGAAGCGCTGGTGGGCAACCTTTCCGGCGGCAACCAGCAGAAGGTGCTGCTGGCCCGCTGGCTCATCACCGAACCGCGGCTGCTGATCCTCGACGAGCCCACGCGCGGCATCGACATCGGCGCGAAGACGGAGATCCAGCGGCTGGTCACCCAGCTCTCGGCCGACGGCATGGCCGTCGTGTTCATCTCCGCCGAACTCGAAGAGGTCCTGCGGCTGAGCCACCGGGTGGTGGTGCTGCGGGACCGCAAAGTCGTGGCGGAGCGGGAAAACCAGGCGCTCACCGCGGACGACATCATGGCCACCATGGCCGAGGGGGTGCAGGCATGACGGCCTTGAAAGGCTTGGCGAAACACCGGCTCTTCTGGCCCGTGGTGGCCCTGCTGGTGCTGCTGCTGGGCGACTTGATCGCGAGCCCGTCGTTCTTCAAGATCGAGCTGCGCGACGGGCACCTCTACGGGAACCTCGTCGACATCCTCAAGAACGGCGCCCCGCTGATCCTCATCGCGATCGGCATGACGCTGGTGATCGCCACCCGCGGCATCGACCTCTCGGTCGGCGCGGTCGTGGCGATCAGCGGTGCGCTCGCCTGCCTGTGGATCAGCGACAACCCGGACGGCGTCGGCACCACACTGATCGCGTTCGGCCTGGCGCTCGGCCTCTCGCTGGTACTCGGGGTGTGGAACGGCTGGCTCGTCGCGGCACTGGGCATCCAGCCGATCATCGCCACGCTGATCCTCATGGTCGCCGGCCGGGGCGTCGCGCAGCTGATCAGCGGCGGGCAGATCATCACCGTCAACTCGCACTCCTTCGAGTGGATCGGCAGCGGGTTCCTGTTCACCCTGCCCGGCGCCATCCTCATCGCGCTGGCGGTGTTCGTGCTGGCGTCGGTGCTCGTCCGCCGGTCCGCGCTCGGCCTGCTGGTCGAGGCCGTCGGCGGCAATCCCGAAGCCAGCCGCCTGGCCGGCCTGCGCTCGGCCCGACTGACCTGGCTCGTGTACGTCTTCTGTGCCCTGTGCGCGGGCATCGCCGGGCTGATGATCAGCGCGAACGTGCGCAGCGCCGACGCCAACCACGCCGGGCTCTTCATCGAGCTCGACGCGATCCTCGCGGTCGTCGTCGGCGGCACCCAGCTGACCGGCGGCCGGTTCTCCCTCGGCGGCTCGGTGATCGGCGCGCTGCTCATCCAGACGCTCACCACCACCATCTACGCCCTCGGCATCCCGCCCGGGTCGATCATGCTCGTCAAGTCCGTGGTCGTGCTGGCCGTGTGCCTCCTGCAGTCGCCGGCCTTCCGCCGGAAGCTCCGGCGCCGCCGGACGCACCGGCCGGGGAAGCCGGCCGTCACGCCCGCCCCGGAGAAGGTGGAGGTCACGGCATGACCACGCTCGCCCGCGTCAAGGGCTACCGGCCGCAACAGCGGCACCTGCCGATCCTCGCGACGCTCGCGCTGCTGATCGCCGCCTACATCTTCGGCGCGTCGAGCTACGAGGCGTTCGGCTCCGGGCAGGTCATCCTCGACCTGTTCATCAACAACGCCTTCCTGCTCGTGGTCGCCGTCGGCATGACGTTCGTGATCCTCACCGGCGGCATCGACCTGTCCGTCGGCTCGGTGG
>NZ_JBHVXZ010000206.1:0-10846 GCF_042881395.1 Amycolatopsis sp. NPDC058278
GAACGGCACCGCCCGGCGTGTGCCGGCGGCGGTGCCGCGCCCGCGGTGGCTCCGCGTGATCGGCGAGACGGCGGCGCGGGTGCGCCGCCCTCCCGCCGCGAGGTCAGGCCTCCTTGGACGCGACCTTCGAGGCTTCCTTGGACGCCTCCTTGGAGGCCTCCTTGCTGGCGACCTTCGACGCGACCTTGCTGGCGACCTTCGAGGCTTCCTTCGACATGGGTGCTCCTCATTCCATTGTTGGGATTTCCCCGCGGATTCGGTCCGCGATTCCTGCGTTCCGGCGGGGCCAACCCAGATTCACCGACGAACCCTTGCGGGTCAAGGAAAACTCCGCACCACGCGGTGTCATGTTCGTGCCACGGAGAACGTGTCACCGCCAGGGGCTAACCATTTGCGCCGCGCACCGCCCACCATCGGCGTACGACGATTCACGGTTGGAGGCCCCGGATGCCCGAGGCGAAGAGCGCGAACCTCTGCTGGGGACAGCACCACCACCTGCTGCGGTACCTGCGGGTGCCGGCGCCGTCCCGGCACGAGGCGCACATCGGCACCAGCTACCCGCTGCCCCGGGGCTGCACGGTCGCGGCGGTCCGCACCGCGCTGACGCACCTGGTGCGCCGGCACGAAGTCCTGCGCACGGTCTACGACCTGACCGGCACCGCGGCGGACGGGCGTGCCTGGCCGCGCCAGATCGTGCAGCCGCCGGCGCCGCAGCCGGTCACCGAGGCGACCACGGAGGACGCCGTGGACGTCATCGCGCGCCTCACCCGTACCCCGTTCGACCTGGCCCGCGAGTGGCCGCTACGAGCCTGCGTGGTCACCACCGGCGGCCGCCTGGTCAGGCTGCACCTGGTCTTCAACCACCTCGCCTTCGACGACGTCGCCCTCGACCGCCTGGCCGCCGAGCTCGACGAGCTCCTGGCCGCGCGCACCGAGGGCCGCCCTGCGGTGCTGGACCCGGTCGACCACCAGCCGGTGGACCTCGCCCGCTTCGAGGAGAGCCGCACCGAGGCTGACCTCGAACCCGCGCTGGGACACTGGCGCGACATCGTGAAGAAGCTCCCCGCGGACGTCTTTTCGGCGCGCCGCAGGACCTCCGAGGCCGCGCACAGCGCTTCCTTCACCGTCCCGTCGCTGCTGTCGGCCGCCCGGGCGATCGCGGCCCGCGAGCACGTGTGGCCCTCGGCCGTGCACCTCGCCGCCTATGCCGTCACGCTCGCCGCCTACACCGGGGAAACCCTGGTCGCGCACCGGATGTACACCAGCCAGCGCGACGCCAGCGGCTTCGGCGGCGCCGTCACGTGCCTGTCCTATCCGACCCCGGTGCTCGCCGACCTCGACGGCGATCCGCTCTTTTCGGCCGTGGTCAAGGCGTCCGCCACCCGCGTGAGCCAGGCGATGACGCACGCCCACGTGCCCTACGACCGCGTGTACGAGCTGATGGCCGAGGAGGGCGTCCGTGTGGTCGCCGAGCTGAACTTCCTCGACAACGGGCCGCGCTCGTGCCGCACCAAACGCGACCGGTACGCGGTCAACGCGGCCCCCGCCGACTGGGCGCGAGCCGGCTCGGACAGCTACCTGCGCGTCTACGAATGGGCCGACGGCATCACGCTGGCCCTGCAGGCACTGGACGCGGTGATGGACGCCGGCGCCGTCGAACGGTTCCTGCGCGGCTATGCCCGGCTCGTCGAGGCCCACCGTGACCCCGGCACCGACCTGCGCGTCAGCGAGGCCGCCGCGCTCATCGGCTTCCCCCCGCCGCCGCCGCGGCAGACCGGAGCGGGTCCCGATCCGGTCTTCCTGACGCCCGCCCCCGCCGAACGCGTCCTCACCGAGGTCGTGGCCGAGGTCAACGGCCTCGGCGAGGTCGACCCGGCCCGCAGCTACACCGGCGCGGGCGGACGCGTGCTGCGCCTGCCCCGCGTGGTGGAGGCCCTGCACGAGCGCGGCTGGTCGGCCGCGCTCGTCCCGTTCACCACCGCCCGCCCCTTGTCCGCGCTCGCGCACGAACTCGTGCCGGCCCGCGGCTGAGCCGGACGAAGAGGAGGAAACCATGTCCCTGCTCGAAGCACCCCGCCTGGAACGGGTGGCGTCGTTCGTGCCGGAGACGAGCCTGCCGGTCGCGGAGCTGGCCGGCCCGCTCGGCCTCGACGCGACGCAGCTGCGCTTCTTCACCCGTTTCCTGGGTCTCGACCGCGTCGCCGTCGCGGACGGCCTGGAGCTGGCCGACCTGCTGGCGGGCGCGGGGGAGCGCGTGCTCGCCGGGACCGACCGCGACTCGGTGCGGTTCCTGGTCCACGCGCACACCATGCAGCACGTCGCCGTGGCCACGCCCGGCCTCCTGGAAGACGTGCGGACGCGGCTGCGGCTGCACCGCGCGACCGCGTTCAGCCTCTCGCACCTCAACTGCGTGGTCGGGATCCACGCCCTGCACGTGGCGCGGTCGCTGCTGGCCACCGCGGCGCCGGGCGACCGCGTGCTCGTGCTGACCGGCGACAAGGTGCTGATGCACGAGGCCCGGCTGATCCGCGACACGACGATCCAGGGCGACGGCGCCGCCGCGGTGCTGCTCGGCCCGGACCCGCGCGGCGACCGCGTCCTCGGACGGGCGCTGACCGTGCTGGGCCGGTTCTACCGGGGCATCGACTGCGACGAAACCCTCCAGCTGCAGTACAAGCACGTCTACCCGGAGGCCCTGGCCCAGGTGATGCAGGACGCCCTCGACGACGCCAGGGTCGCCGCCGCGGACCTCGCCGCCATCCTGCCGCACAACGTCAACAAGCTGTCCTGGAAACGCATCACGGGCGCGCTCGGCGTGCCGCGGGACCGCGTGTTCCTCGACAACGTCGGGAAGTACGCCCACTGCTACAGCTCCGACCCGTTCATCAACCTGGCGGCGGCGCGCGCGGACGGGCGGGTCGATCCGGGGGACCTCGTGCTGCTGGCTTCGGCCGGCCTCGGGGCGACCTTCGCGGCGGCCGTCGTCGAGATCGGAGAAGGGAACCAGGGATGAATTTCGTGGCACGGCTGAAGAAGGACCTCACCGGCGACGCCGGGGCGCGGTTCGTCTTCGTCAACAACTTCGAGGTGGAGCGCAGCTGGGCGGTGGGCGAGCCGAAACTGCCCGGCGCCGGCATCTCGTTCGCGGGGGCCACCGTCAACCGCATGGAAGAGATGGGCGCGCTGCTCGCCGGCGAGGGCGACCTGGTGGTGCTGAAGGCGCCCATGGACCCCGCGTTCGCCGGCTACCTCGCGCGGATCGGCGCGGCCGACGGCTCGACGCTGATCGCCGAGCACAACGACCCGGACGCGATGGTGACCGAAGACGCCCTGAACTCGCCGGAACTGCTCGGCAAGCTGCGGGAGCTGGCCGACGGCAACACCTACCTGATGCCGCTGGGCATCTCGGCGTCGGAAGAGGCCCTGGCGAAGGAATCCGGGCTGCCGCTGGCCGGCTCGACCGCGCAGATCTGCAAGGCGGTCAACGGCAAGGTGTTCAGCCGCGGCCTGGTCGACGCGCTCGGCCTGCGCCAGGTGCCCGGCCGGGTGGTGCACACGGTCGGCGAGCTGCGGGACGCCCTCACCGCGCAGCTGGCGCCGGGCGGCCGGGTCGTGGTGAAGGAGTCGCTCGGCGTCTCCGGGCGCGGCATGGTCGTCGTCGAGGACGAGCGCGGCGCGAACCGCCTGCTGCGCCTGATCGAACGCCGCGGTGCCGACGCGCCCGCGAACCTGGTCGTCGAGTCCTGGATCGAGCACGCCCAGGACCTCAACTACCAGTTCGTCGTCTCCCGGACCGGCGGCGTCCGGTTCGAAACGGTCAAGGCCGCCGTGCTGCGCAGCGGCGTGCACCAGGGCCACCGCTTCCCGGTGGAGCTGCCGCCCGTCGCGGCCCGCGAGCTCGCCGAAGCCGTCGAGAAGATCGGGCGCGCGCTGCACGACGAAGGGTTCTTCGGGATGGTCGGCGTCGACGCGATGCTGGCCGCGGACGGCACGCTCTACCCGTGCCTGGAGATCAACGCCCGGTTCAACATGTCGACCTACCAGAGCCGGATCGCCGAGAAGTTCATCCCCGAGGGCCGGCACGCCATCGCCGCGACCTTCTCGCTGAAGCTGCAGCGCACCCACACCTTCGCGGAGGTCGAAAGCGCGCTCGGCGACCTGTTCTTCACCGGCGCCGGCGACACCGGCGTGCTGGTCAACAACTTCGCGACGCTCAACGCCGCGGCCACCGGCGAGGGCTCCTTCCACGGCCGTCTCTACGCGATCTGCGTCGGGGACTCGGCCGAGGAGGCCCTCGCCGTCCGGACCGAGGCCGAGCGCCGCCTCGCGGAAATGGCAGGGAACGAGGCATGACCGACATCGACTACCAGGACCTGGCCGAGCGCTTCGGCACACCGCTGTACGTCTACGACGGCGACGTCCTGCACGCCACCATCACCGGCCTGCGCGCGGTGCTGCACCCCGCACTGGAGGTGTTCTACTCCCTCAAGGCGAACCCGAACATCAGCGTCTTCGCCGCCCTGCACGGCGGCGGCGCGCGGGCCGAGGTTTCGTCCATCGTGGAGCTGCAGACCGTGCTCGAGGCCGGTGCGCGGCCGGACGACATCGTCTTCCTCGGCCCCGGCAAGAGCGAGCAGGAACTGCGGGCGTGCCTGGACACCGGCGTCTACGCGATCGTTTGCGAGTCCTTCGACGAACTCGACGACATCGAACGGCTCGGCGCCGAGCTCGGGAAGCGGCAGCGGGTGCTGCTGCGGATCAACCCGACCTGCGCGATCAGCGGCTCCCGGCTCACCATGGGCGGCAAGCCCCGCCAGTTCGGCATCGACGAGGCCCAGGTCCTGTCCGCCGGACCGCGGCTCGCGGCGTACCGCCACGCCGACGTCGCCGGCATCCAGGTCTACATGGGCACCCGCATCCTCGACGCCGAGGTCATCGGCAAGAACACGCGCTACGCCCTCGACCTGGCCGACCGGGTCGCCGCGGAGACCGGGATCCGGCTGGAAGCCGTCGACATCGGCGGCGGCCTCGGCGTGGCCTACTTCGAGGGCGAGGACGACCTCGAAGCCGCCGACGTGGCCGCCGAGATCAACCCGATGCTCGAGCAGTTCCACCGGGCGCACCCGGCGACCCGGCTGATCATGGAGTCCGGCCGGTTCCTGGCCGGTCGCGCCGGGGTCTACGTGCTCGGCGTCCGGTACGTCAAGGAGTCCATGGGGGAGCGGTTCGCGGTCGCCGACGGCGGCACGCACCACCACATGGCGGCCGTCGGCATCGGCTCGTTCGTCAAGCGCAACTTCCCGGCCGTGCTGCTCACCCCGCGCGCCGCCGGCGAGGACACCGACGACACCGTCGAGCCGCGCCCGTGGACCGTCACCGGCCCGCTGTGCACGCCCAACGACACCCTGCTCAAGCAGGTGAAACTGCCCGACCTGCGCCGCGGCGACCTGGTCGGCGTCCTGAACTCCGGCGCCTACGGGCCGTCGGCCTCGCCCGGGCTGTTCCTCAGCCACGGGTTCCCCGCCGAGGTGCTCGTGCGCGGCGGCCGGGCCTTCCTGGTCCGCGACCGCGACGAGCCCGCGGACCTGCTGCGCAAGCAGCACCTGTTCCAGCCCGACACCAACAGCATGGGAAGTGAGCCGAGATGAACCGCACCGAGATCGTCGCCCACCTGGAGATCGCCCTGTCCGCCGTGCTCAACAAGGAGATCGGCGGCGTCACCCCGGAGCTGCGCCTGTTCGAGGACCTGGCGCTCGACTCCACCAGCGTCATCGAGCTGCTGATGAGCCTCGAGGACACGATCGGCCTCGAGATCGACCCGGACGAGCTGGGCCCGGAGGTCTTCCGCACGGTCGGCAGCCTGACCGACTACATCGAGTCGGCCTTCGCCAGGTCCGCCGCGGCGGTCTGAGCCATGTCCCTCCAAACCCTCGCGCCCCCCGGGCGGGCCGCGAGCCCCCCGCGCCCGGTCGGGGTGCACCTGACCGGCGTGACGCACCGGGTGTTCACCGAACGCGCCAAGCCGGTGTTCGGGATGCGCCCGGAACTGGCCCGGCTCATGGTCGAGACCTTCGGTGCCGCGGCGGACCAGGAGGACTTCCTGGCCCGCACCGGCAACGGGTTCATCGAGATGACCGAGGCCCTGCTGACGGACGCGGGTACCCCGCTGCCGCCGCTGGACGCGGTGGTGCTCGCCTACCACTCGCCCGACCTGTACCACTCCGAAGTCGCCGGCTGCTACCTCGCCGGACGCCTGCCCGGCAACCCGGAACCGTGCTCGGTCGCCGGACCGGGGCCGGGCGCGGCGTTCACCGCGCTGCGCCTGCTGGACGGCATGTGCCGGCTCGGCGAGGCGGCTTCGGCGGCGCTGCTGGTCTTCGACCAGAACGCCGTGCTGTGGGACAGCGGCCACCCGGCCACGCACCGCCCCGACGCCGCGGTGCTGCTGCGGGCCGGCGCGACCGGCGACGTCGCCGTGACCGAGCTGGAGGAGGTGCGGCTCGACGAGTCCGGGCCGCACACCGCCACCCTCGCGCTGGCCGACGTGCTCTACCGGCACCCGGGCGTGCGGGTGCTGGCCGGCGCCGGACTCGCCCAGCGGCTCGCGGGCACCCCGTACGCCGGTCGCGTCGAAGCGGTCCCGGACCTGTGGTGCACCGGTGTGTGGGCGGGTCTCGCGCGCCTCTGGCCGCTGGACGAGCCGGTGCTGCTGGCGGACTTCGAGCCCACGGGCGGCACGTTCTGCAGCTGCCTGCTCGTGCCGGGGAGGGAGCACTGATGGACACGGGGCTGTCCCGGGTCGCCGTGCGGCTGCCCGGCCGCGTCGAGGCCGTCGACGACGTGCTCGTGCGGTCGGGCGCCAAACCGCTGGAGCGGCGCATGTTCGGCCGCATCTACGGCCTGCGCGACAGCCCGGTGCTCGCGCCGGGCGAGCGGATGGCGGACCACCTGGCCGAGGCCGGGCGGACCGCGCTCGGCGGCGGCCCGGCGAGCCTGGTGCTCTACGGCCACACGCTGCTCATCGCCGAGCTCGACCTGTGCGGCACGTTCCCGGACCGGCTGCGCGACGCGCTCGCCCTGCCGGGCGTCCCGTTCTTCGGGGTGTCGCACGTGAACTGCACGTCGGTGCTGCGCTCGGTCGAGCTCGCCCGGCGCTACCTGGCCCGCCCGGGCGCGGCGCCGGACGACCGGGTGCTCGTGCTCGGCGGCGACCAGGGCCGCGCGAGCGACCGCGGCCGCTACATCCCGGGCACGACGGTCGCGGGCGACACGGCCGCGGCGCTCGTGGTGTCCCGCGGCCCGGCGCGCTACCGCTACCTCGGCGGCGCGACCGCCCGGGACACCCGGTTCCACCGCAGCCTGCGCATGACCAAGGAGGAGTTCGCGCTCTTCGGCAAGGTCTGCTGCGAGCAGGCCGTGTCGGTCGTGGGCGCCGCGGCCCGGGACGCCGGCCTCACACTGTCCGATGTGGACTGGGTGTTGCCGGACCTGTCCAACCGCATGTTCTGGCGCACCTTCAGCGGGCTGTCCGGGTTCCCGTTCGACCGGATCCCCCTGGAGCTGGTCGCCGAGCGCGGGCACAACTTCGGGGTGGACTCGCTGCTCGCCCTGCAGCACGCCGACGCGGCCGGCCGGCTGCGTCCCGGGCAGCGCTGCGCCCTGGTCTCCGTGGGCCAGGGCGCCTACTTCCAGTCGGTGATCGTCGAGGTCGTGGAGGAGAAGTGACCACCAGCCTGCTCGAATGCGAGCGGACCGCGCGCAGCGACGGCCTTGCCGCCGGACTCGCGCGCGCCCTGCCCGCCACCCCGGCCGACCGGCTGGCCCCCGGCCGGTACGCGGCCGTGCCCGCCGGAGCCGTGCCCGAAGGCGCCGAAGTGCGCACGCACAGCCTGGCCGACCGTGAGGACATCGTCTTCCTCGCCTGCCCCGGCCGTCCCCGCGAAGAACGGGACGCCTACGAGCTGGCCGACTTCGGCCGGCACCTGGCCGCCGTCCGGCTGGGGGTGCTGCGCTCGGTGCTCGACCACGTCGTCGAGCACCTGTCGAACCGCACGTCCGGCGACGAACCGCTGATCCGCAAGCAGCTGATCGCCGGCGCGATCGGCGACGTGATGGCCGCGGTGGAACGGCTGCGCGCCCAGGTGCGCTCGCAGCGGCACCCGGTCGCGGTCGCCGACGTGCACCGCGAGCTGGACGAGCTGGGCTGGCGGGTGGCCCAGCACCTCGGCGCGTCGGGTTTCCTCGCCACCTCACCCGCGCGGTCGCTCTACGTCTCGGCCCTGGTGGCCGGCACCTGGGTGGACCGGGAACCGGAAGGAGAACCGGCATGATCGAGCTGAGCGAACGCGTCCGCGCGGTCCGCGACCTGAGCCGGGAGGCGGCGGTGGACCTGCGGTCGCGGGCCCTGGCCATCGACACCGACCCGGACGCGATGGACGAGCACTACGGCTCGCCCGTGTTCGAGATGGTGCGGCAGGCCGACACGCCGCCGCAGTACCGCGAGTCCCTGCCGTCGACGCCGTTGCTGCGCGCGATGGAGCGCGGCTCGTGCCTGGAGAACGTGGCCGGGCTGATCGAACTGGCCCGCGGCGACGTCGGGGCGATCCTGGCCTGCCCGTCACCCGGCCTGGCCGGGGTCTTCGTGGAGCTGCTCGGCACCCCCGAGCAGCAGGAGTGGTTCTTCACCCGGATGCACGGCGGCCGCCGCTGGTCGTTCTTCGCGATGACCGAGGAGAGCCGCGGCAACGACGCGACCGCGATGGAGACCCGCTTCGACCGCGACCGCGACCGCGACGGCGACGGCTGGCGGCTCAACGGCGGCAAGTGCTACGTCGGCAACGCCGCCCGCGGCAGCGTCGGCGTGGTGTTCGGCCGCACCGGCCGCGGCGCGCTGTCGATCCGCGCGGCGCTGGTCGAGGTCCCGGCACCCGGCTGGCACGGCGAAAAGCTCGACATGATCGGGCTGCGCGGGGCCTACATCAGCCGGCTGTCCTTTTCGGACGTCGCCGTGCCCGCGGGCCGGATGCTGGGGGACCACCTGCCGGCGACGCGGCGGGGGATCTTCGCCGCCATCACGACGTTCAACCACATGCGGGTGCGGATCGCCGCGTCCGCCGTGGGCACCGCGCTGGCGATGGTCGAGTACGTGCTGGACCACCGCAAGAACGCCCCCGGCGGTCAGCTCGCCCTCGCGCGCGCCGAGGCCGGGCGGGAGCTGGTGTACGAGGCCGCGGCGCGGATCGACCGCGACCCCGAGCGCGGCTACCTCTCCAGCGCGGCGAAGCTCGGCGCGGTCGGCCTGGCGGTGGGGACGGCGCACTGGGCGTCGGCCGCTTTGGGCCCGGCCGGCCTGATCGAGCACCCGCTGCTGGAGAAGTGGACGCGGGACGTGCACGCCTTCGAGTTCATGGAGGGCACCGGCAACATCCACCGCCTCCACGTGGCGCGGGGGTACCAGGCGGGAGACGCCGATGCCTGACCTCGGGATCGACACGATCGCGTTCGCCGCCGCCCGGCGCGAGGAGTACGTGCCGCTGGCGGCGTTGCCCGGCGCCGCCGACCTGGTGCCGCCGGAGCGGCTGGCCGCCGCCGGGATCCCGTTGTCCCGCTTGATGGTCCGGATCCCGGAGGACGACGACGTCGACGTCACCGCGCAGGTGCTCGCCGCCCTCGGGCCGCCGGTCGTCCCGCAGCCGCTGTTCTTCGTGCGGTCGGGTCCGCTGCGCGACCCGAACGTGGCCGCGCTGGCCGGGCTGGTGCACCGCACCGGCTGGGCGGGCGAGGACATCGGCTTGTCCCACCTCGACGAGCTCGGCGGCACGGCCGTCTTCGGGCTGCTGGAGTGGGCGGTCGAGAGCGAGGCGACGGCGGTCATCTGCGACGAGCCGCTGTTCGCCGACTCGGCCTGCGGCCACCCGCGGTTCGCGGCGGTCGGCGTCCGCCTGCGGCGCGGAGCCGGTTCCCCGCTGGCGGTTTCCGGCTGCGGGGAGGGAAAACCCGCGTTGACGGGCGGCCACCGGTTCACCGGCCGCGGCCCGTGCGACGCGTGGCTGGCCTTCTGCGCGGCGCTGGCCGAAGGCGTGGTCACCGACGGCGACCGCGTGCTGCTGCACACGCGCGGGCCGCTGCGCGAGGGCTGGCTTTCACTGCTCGCCGTGGACGTCGCGGCGCTGCGGCTGGTCCCGGCCGCCACGGCGAGTTTGCTCGGGGGGCGGAGTGGATGAGAATCGGCGTGGACCTGATGTCGATCCCGCGGTTCGCGGAGGTCGCGGCGCACCCCCGGTACCGGACGCTGGTCTTCACCCCGGTGGAGCTGGAGCAGGCCGCCCGGATGGGTGCCGAACGGTCCCTGGAACGGCTGGCCGGGCGGTTTTCCGTCAAGGAGGCCACGTGCAAGATGCTGGGCCGTGGCTTCGGCCAGGGCCTGCGCTGGCGTGACATCGAGGTCACCAACGACGACTGGGGAGCGCCGCTGGTGACGTTGGGGGGCGGCGCGGCGGAGATCGCGGAGGAGGCGGGCCTGGAGGAGATCGTGGTGACGTTGAGCCACCAGGTGGACCTGGTGGTGGCGGTGGCGGCGGCGGGCTGCGCCCGGCCACCCCGCCCGTTCCGCCGCGCGGCCGCACCTGCGGTGCCGGTCGTCCCGGCCCGCTTCGACGAACTGGCGGCCCTGGCCGCCGACCTGTTCTCGGTCCCCGCCGGCGAGGTGGCCACTGCGACATCGTTCGCGGGCGATCTGGGGGTCACGTCGGTGGTGGTGATCGAGCTGCTCGCCCGGATCGAGCACCGGTACGGCATCCGGATCCCGGAGGCCGGTATTTACCGGATGACCGATCTGCAGCGGACC
>NZ_JBHVXZ010000207.1:0-516 GCF_042881395.1 Amycolatopsis sp. NPDC058278
CTGGCCCGCGACCGCGGCGGCCCGCGGCTGTGCTTCCAGTACCTCGGCATCCCGGAGCTCGACGACCGGCTCGACACCCCGTCGATGCGGGCCTACACCGACACGCCGATCTGGAACCGGCCGAACGCGGTGCAGAGTTGGACGAGCTACCTCGGCACCGAACCGGGCGGCCCGGACGTCTCGCCCTACGCCGCCCCGGCGCGCGCCACCGACCTGGCCGGGCTGCCGCCCGCGTTCGTGACGACGTGCCAGTTCGACCCCCTGCGCGACGAGGGAATCGCCTACGCGCAGCGGCTGGCCCATGCCGGCGTGCCGGCCGAGCTGCGCCACTACCCGGGGACGTTCCACGGCTCCAGCCTGGTCGAGACGGCGGAGATCTCCCGCCGCATGTTCGCCGACGAGCTGGACGCGTTGCGGCGCGGCCTCCGCATCACCGCCGGCTGAGGGAGCGGTGGGGGCCGCCCGACGGGCGGGGGGGACCCGGGGGCCGGGCCGACCCCCCGGCAGGCCGGGATG
>NZ_JBHVXZ010000207.1:526-10720 GCF_042881395.1 Amycolatopsis sp. NPDC058278
CCTTGTGCGCCTCGTTGCTGTCCGGGGGGGGCCGCGGCCTCCCAATCCCCGCGGGGGGTGGGAGCGGTCGCGACCCCCGCCGGGGGGGGCGCGACCCGGGCGCGGATCAGCCCGCCGGACTGACGTCGATCAGCACCTTCCCCGTGATCCCGTCCTCCGACGCCGCGTGCGCCTTCGCCGTTTCCCCCAGCGGGAACCGGTGGATCGGCACCCCGCGCTCCTCGCCGACCCCCAACGCGCCGTCCGCCAGCGCCGCCGTGATGTCCTCCGCGCCCGCGCGGAGCTTGTCCTCGCCCACCGTGTACAGCACCAGGAACTGGTAGCGCGCGTTGAGCATCAAGTTCGGCCCGAACTCCAAGGTCACCGTTCCGGTGCCCCGGTCGTCGCCGTACGTGGCGACCGTGCCGCGGGTGCGCAGCACCTCCGTGTGCAGCTTCGCGTTGACCCCCATCGCGACCTCGACCACCAGGTCGACACCGTCGGGGGCGACCTCGCGGATCCGGGCGCCGAGCTCCGGGTCGGGATACCGCAGCACGTGCTGAGCGCCGGCCGCCCGGGCGAGGGCGGCCTTCTCCTCGCTGCTGACCGTCGCGATCACCGTCGCCCCGGCCCAGCGGCCGAGCTGGATCGCCGCGTTGCCGACCGCGCCCGCCCCGCCGCTGACGAGCACCGTGCGGCCGGCCAGCGCGCCGGGGGAGAGCCGGGACGGGCCGTCCTCGGCGACCGTGAGCGCCCGGTGCGCGGTCAGTGCCGGGACGCCGAGACCGGCGCCTTCGTCGAACCCGGCGCCGTCGGGCAACCGGACCAGCTTCGAAGCCGGCAGCACGGTGTACTCCTGCGCCGTGCCGGACGTGGGCCGGTACGCGCCGGCGATGATCGTCCACACGCGGTCGCCGGGTGCGAAGCCGGTGACGTCCGGGCCGACCGCGTCGACCACGCCCGCGCCGTCCTGGTTGGGCACGGTTTCCGGGACCTCCGCCCCGGGTTCGGCGCGCAGGCCGCTGCGTGCCTTCCAGTCCGTGGGGTTGACTGCGGAGACCACGATCCGGACGCGGACTTCGCCCGGTCCCGGGTCCGCGACGGCCCGCTCGGACAGCTCCAGCACTTCGGGTCCGCCGTGACGGCGGTAGAGGACTGCCTTCATGCCGGGTGCAATCCGCGGACGGGTCGGGATATTCCCGCCGGTCCGCGGAAATGTGCGGGGGGAAATCGTTTTTCGGCGCGGGGAAAGCGCGAAAAAGAGATCCCCCGGGCGGGCGATTTTCGGTGCTCGCGTCAGCGGAATCGGCGGCCGTCGCAGAAACTGGGCGCGTGGGAGAGGAAAAGAGCACATCGGGGGACGAACGGCCGAAGCGCGACGACGGTGAGCCGACGCCGATCTTCGACGCCGTGTTCAGTGCGACGCGCGCGCAGGCGAAAACGCCGAATCCGGCGCGGGAACCGGACGAATCCGGGCGGTGACCGGACAGCGGACCGCCGACGTACAGCACGTTGTTCGACGTCCGCGACGAACATGTAGCATCTCGGGTGCCCGAACACCCGTGGCCGAGGAGTGAGCCGTGGCCGGCGTCGTCAACAGCATGATCGCTGCCGAGTACGCGGCGGGAGCGTCGATCTCGGAGCTGGCCGAGCGCTGGGGGATCGACCCCCGGCAGGTCGTCGAGCGGATTTCGGCGGCCACCCGTTCCTGACCGGGCTCAGATCGCGCGTTCCCCCTTGCCCAGCACGACGATGCCGCCCTCGCTGACGTGGTAGTGCCCGCGGTCGCGGGCCAGGTCGACGCCGATGTGCGCGCCGGGCGGGACCACGACGTTCTTGTCCAGGATCGCCCGCCGCACCACCGCGCCGCGGCCGACGCGGGCGCCGTCGAGCAGGACCGAGCCCTGCACCACCGCGCCCTGCTCGACGATGACGTCGGGGGAGAGCACCGAGTCGACGACCTGGGCACCCGAGATGATGCAGCCGTTGCTGACGATCGACTGGTTCGCCGAGCCGCCCTCGACGAACTTCGCCGCCGCGCGCTGGCCGGGGTGGGCGAGGATCGGCCATTTCCGGTTGTAGAGGTTGAAGATCGGGTGCGTCGAAATCAGGTCGGTGTGCGCGTCGTAGTAGCTGTCGATGGTCCCGACATCGCGCCAGTAACCGTGGTCGCGTTCGGTTTCGCCCGGGACCACGTTGGTGGTGAAGTCGTAGACGGCGGCTTCGCCCGATTTGACCAGCGCCGGGATGATGTCGCGGCCCATGTCGTGGTGCGAGGAGGCGTTTTCGGCGTCGGCGTGCAGCGCTTCCAGCATCACCTTCGTCGTGAAGATGTAGTTGCCCATCGACACGTACGACTCGTCGGGGGAGCCCGGCAGGCCCGGCGGGTCGGCAGGCTTTTCCATGAACGCGTCGATCATCAGCCCGTCGGTGGTCCGGATGACGCCGAACGAGCTCGCCTCGGCCCGGGGCACGCGGATGCCGGCGACCGTGACGCCCGCGCCGGACGAGACGTGCGCCTCCAGCATCTGCCGGGGATCCATCCGGTAGATGTTGTCCGCGCCGAAGACCGCGATGTACTCGGGACTCTCGTCGTACACCAGGTTGAGACTCTGGTGGATCGCGTCGGCGCTGCCCTGGTACCAGCGCGGGCCCAGCCGCTGCTGCGCCGGCACCGGCGTGACGTATTCGCCGGTCAGCGCCGAGAGCCGCCACGTCGTCGAGATGTGCCGGTCGAGCGAGTGCGACTTGTACTGCGTCAGCACGCACAGCCGGCGGATGCCGCCGTGCACCAGGTTCGACAGCACGAAGTCGATCAGCCGGTGCGTGCCGCCGAACGGCACGGCGGGTTTGGCGCGGTCCGCGGTGAGCGGCATCAGGCGCTTGCCCTCGCCGCCCGCGAGGACGATGCCCAGCACGTCGGCTCCAGTTGTCACTACGACCTCCCGCACGCTTCGTAGAGGGCGACCGTCCGCTCGGCGATCGCCTTCCAGCCGAACTCGCCGACCGCGCGCTCGCGGCCGGCGGTGCCCATCGCGGCGGCCCGGTCTCCCGCGCCGACCACTTCGTTCAGTGCGGCGGCCAGGCCCGCCTCGAACGCTCGCGCGTCCTGTTCGTCGTAGTGCACCAGCAGCCCGGTGCGCCCGTCGTCGACGACTTCCGGGATGCCGCCGACGTCGCTGGCCACCACCGGGGTGCCGCACGCCATCGCCTCGAGGTTCACGATGCCGAGCGGCTCGTAGACCGACGGGCAGGCGAACACCGTGGCGTGGGTCAGCAGCTGCACGACTTCGGGGCGCGGCAGCATCTCCGGGATCCAGCGGACACCGGTGCGCGTCTTCTCCAGCTCGGCGACCAGCCCGCGGAACTCCGCGTCGAGCTCGGGGGTGTCCGCGCCGCCCGCGCACAGCACGAGCTGGGTGCCGGGGTCGAGCGACGCGGCCGCGCGGACCAGGTGCGGGACGCCCTTCTGCCGGGTGATCCGGCCGACGAACAGGACATACGGCCGGTCGGGGTCGACACCGTGCTTCGCCAGCGCGTCGGTGCCCGGGTCCGGGCGGTACAGGGTGGTGTCGATGCCGTTGTGGATCACGTGCACCCGCTCCGGCGGCACCGCGGGGTAGGCGGCGAGGACGTCCCGGCGCATCCCGCCGCTGACCGCGACGATGGCGTCCGCGGCTTCGTAGGCCTCGCGTTCGATCCACGACGAGACGCGGTAGCCGCCGCCGAGCTGCTCGGCCTTCCACGGCCGCAGCGGCTCCAGCGAGTGCGCGGTGACGACGTGCGGGATGCCGTGCGTCATCTTCGCCAGGTGCCCGGCGAGGTTCGCGTACCAGGTGTGGCTGTGCGCGAGGTCGTGGCCTTCGAGCGCGTTCGCCATGGAGACCGCGATGTCCATCGTCGTGAACGCCGGCTGCCGGTAGCCGTGCGGATCGGTGTGCCCGGTGGCGTCGGGCCGGTCCGCGCCCCAGCAGTGCACGTCGAGGTCGACCAGCGGTCGCAACTCCCGGGCGAGGAACTCCACGTGGACCCCGGCGCCGCCGTAGACCTCCGGCGGGTATTCGCGGGTGAGCAGACCGACCTTCATGATGCGAACCCTAGGGCCTCACGGGCCCGTGGCGCAGTCTGGCGGACCGGGGAATCGCGCGAGTTTTCCGTCACTGCCCGGGTGATCCCACCGCCGCGGAGCGGACCAGCCGGTGCGTCCGGTCCGCTCCGGCAGCCGCGGCGTCCGGCTGAACAGCGGGTTCGCTGTCCGGTCCGCTCCACTGTGGACAACCCGTGGCCCGGCGCGCGGCCGGGCCACGGGCCGGTCAGTGCCGGTACCGGAGAGCCCACTCCTCCCCGCAGTTCCCGCAGGTGCCGACGAAGAGGACCCCGCCGTCCCCGTCGACCTCGTGCCAGCCGTCGACGCGCACGCGGTACGGGCCGGCCGGGACGGTCCCGAACGCCACGTGCCCCTGCGCGTCCGACACGGCGGTCGCGGTGACCGAGCCGTCGACGCGGTCGACCAGTTCGACCGGCGTGCCGGCGATCGCCTCGCCCGCGTCGACCGTGTAGTTGCTGTTGTCGTCGTGGTAGATCACGCCACCGGTCGTACCCGGCGGGGCCGGCACGTGGGCGAACACGTCGACCTCGGGCCGCCCGTCCAGCGGGCCGGGGTCGATCCCGAAGTCGCAGGCCGCGTAGAAGCCGCCGTAGGTGGGGGCGGCCGACGGCACGGTGCCGGTTTCGGTGAACGTCCGCGTCTCGCCCGCGGCCAGGTCGATCCCGCCCGGGGCGGCGACGGCCCAGTCCGTCCACCCGAGCAGGTGGTCGGGGCCGCCGAAGCGGTCACATCCGGCGGTGATCCCGTGGAGGTCGCCGCCGCTGACGTTGGTCACCGTGAAGGTCACCCGCACCTGGTCGCCGGCCTGGTAGGTGCCGCGGTCGAACGAGCCGGTCGCGTGCACCTTCTCGGAGAACGGCCGGAGCGCGCGCAGCTGCACCGCGGGCCCGGGGTCGCTGCCGTCGACGTCGAGGTACTGCTGGGCGGCGGCTTCGTAGATCCAGCCGTCCGGTAGGTCCCGGGTGGAGATCCCGTAGCGCCGGGCGGGCAGATCGGTGAAGGTGAACCGGCCGTCGGCGTCCGTGGTGACCTCGATCGGGTTGCCGGAGCTCGTGCCGTACAGGTAGGCGACGGCGCCGGGCAGGCCCTCGCCCGGGTCGAAGACGCCGTTCTCGTTCCGGTCGCCGTAGAGGACACCGGAGGCCGGCCCGTGGGTCGTCGTCGGGTCGAGCAGCGGCACGACGAGGTCGCCGCCCTGGGCCCAGTCACTGCGGAACCGCTCGTGCGGGACGCCGGAGTTCCAGGTGTAGACGGTGGCGGTGATCGTGAACGTCCGGGTGGCGCCGGGGTCGAGCGCCACGCCGGCCTGCGGGCTGCCGCCGAGACCGGCCCAGTCCTGGACCGACAGCCAGGAGCCGGAGAGGTGCTCGTCCCAGACCGTGACCTTCGGCATCGGCTGGTCGGTCGGGTTGGTGAGCGTCAGCGTGATCGGGAACGGCCTGCCGAGCAGCTGGGGCCCGTCGCCGACCGACGCCGCGATGATCAGCGACGGCGTGTCGGCGTGGGCGGCCGGTACGGTGAGGGCGCCGGCGGTGAGCGCGGCGGCGAGCACGGCGAAGAGCCGTCTCACCCCGCGCAGGGGTGTTCTGGACACGGTGTATCCCCCTGGAACGGCCGGGCCGGCGGCTCCCCGCGGCGCCGCCCGGCGATGGCGCAGAAGACTGCGATCACCGTCAAGCTAGCGAACGCGGAGGCGCGGGACCAGAGCCGACGGGGTGATCAAGACCGGTCGCGGCCCGCGACGGCCGCCTGGGCCGTCTCGGACCCTGGGTGCAGCGGCAGCAGCCGGTCCAGGCCGAGGAGCTGCAACGGCCGGACGACCGCGGTCTCGCCGGCGGCGATGGCGTAGGGCACGTTCCGCGCGGCGGCGGCCCGGTGGGCCTCGACCAGCACGCTGAAGACGGTCGAGTCGCAGTAGGTCGTCTCGGTGAGGTCCGCGACGACCCCGCGGGCGCCGGCCCGGATCGGACCCAGCAGGGCGTCCCGCAGGTCGCGCGCGTTGTTCAGGTCCAGCTCACCCACGCAGCGGACGGTCACGATGCCGGCGTCGGTCGTGACGGTGAGGTCGGACGCGGTGTGGTCTTCGGTCATGGGTTCCCCTCCTTTTCGGGCACCCGGACCGGGATACCCGCGCGGCGGGAGATCACTCGCCGGCGCCGTTGCGGCATCCGAGGGAAGGCGATGCACAAGCGTTGCGCCGCGGTATAGCTTGGTTCGGGGACGGGTTCCCGGCACGTCACCGGCCGCGGCGGTTGCCACACCGCGCGGCCGGTGGGATCCGGCTGACGCGGGCCGGATCGCCGGCGCCGGGCGGCGCCGGAGGGGACGCGGCCGGCGATCGCCCCGCCGCCGCGTCCCCGCCGCGGCCTGCGTGTCTCCGCCGTTCGGCCGCCGGGAACATCGCTAAACTTCGGCCGTTCGCGGTCAGCTAGGCGAAGGGGCACGGTGGAACCCGACAACGACGCGCTACCCGTCGCCGGGGCTTGGGCGCCCGGCAAGGTGGCCGAGCTGCTCGGGGTCTCGCCGGTGACGCTGCGCAGCTGGAGCGCGCGGTACGGGATCGGCCCGCCCGCCGGCGCCGGGCGCCACCGCCGCTATTCCGACGCCGACGTCCGCCGCCTCCAGCACATGCAGCGGCTGGTCGCGCGGGGGATGCCGGTGCGGGAGGCGGCGGAGGCGGCGTTCGGCCGCGCGCCGGCCGGGCTCGAGGTGCCGGCGTCCCGCCGCGCGCGGGAGCTCGCGGAGGCGGCGGAGGAGCTCCGGTACGCCTCGGTGGCGGGGCTGCTGGACGAAACGCTGGGGACACTGGGCCCGGCCGCGGCCTGGACCGACGTACTCGCACCGGTCCTGCGCGGCTTGGGCGACCGCTGGCAGCGCGGCGATGTGTGTTTCGCGTCGGAGTGGGCGCTGACGTCGGAGATCTCCCTGGCGTTCGAGCGCTTCAGCCGCCGGTTCCCCGCGGCGGTGCCGGGCCGCCCGGTGCTGCTGGCCTGTTGCCCGGCGGAGCGGCATTCGCTGCCGATCGAGGCGCTGCGGGCCACCCTGGCCGAAGCGGCGGTCCCGGTGGCGTACCTGGGCCAGCTGGTGCCGGCGGAAACGGTGGCGGACCTGGCGGCCCGGTTGGACCCGGTGCTGGTGCTGCTGTGGTCGATGGCCCCGACCACGGCCGACGACCTGCTGGCGGCCCGGATCCGCGCGTCCGGCTGCGAAGTGGGCACGCTGGGCCCGGGCTGGGCGCACCTGGGGGATCGCGGCTTCCGGTGGGTGAACGACCTGGCCTCGGCGGTGGAACTGGCGGTGGAGCACGCGGAGGCCTGAGGGCCGGCGGCCGGCCCCGGCTCGCGCGGAGGCCTGAGGGGCCGGTGGTCGGCCCCGGCTCGCGCGGGGGAACCGGCTCGACGGGACCTCATCCCGCCGAGCGGGATCAGCCCAGCTCGCCCAGCACCCGGCGCAGCTCCGGCACCACCTCGTCGCCCAGCCGCTCGAACTCGCGCTTGAGCAGCGGGCCGGCGAGCTTCGCCCAGCCGTGGAACACGATCGTCGCGCGGTACCGGACCGTCGTGCCGTCCGGGCCGGACGTGAGCGTGAAGTCGTCGGTCGAGGTGGCGGTCCGGTTTTCGCCGACGAAGGTCACCTTGCCCGGTTCGCGGCGGGTCAGGTGGTAGTCGAGCTCCGTCTTCCGGCCGCGAAACTCCGACACGTTGTGCCACTGCGCCCCCACCGCGATCGGACCCGGGTCGGTGCGGGTGCACGAGATCGTGCCCGGGTCCCAGTCCTCCGTGTGCGCGAAGTCGGCCAGGTACTGCGCCACCGCACCGATCGGCGCCGTCACCTTGACCGTGCGTTCGACCTGGACCACTCCGGCCTCCCAAGATCGCTGCAGGTTCGTTGCAAGCTTACCGCGTCCCGCTCACGGAGACCGGCCGGCGACATCGATGTCATCGGTCGGATTCTTGTCCTCCTTGTCTTCTTGACGGTGTCGGCGACCGCGGCGGAAGCTTCCTGGCAACGTTGTCAGTCCCCGGCGCCCCACCCCGCCAGGTCCCGGTTGCCGCTTGAAGAACGGAGTCCGCATGGCGGAGGAGAACGAGCGCGCGGAGGTGACCGCCCTGTCCCGCCGGCACGTCCTGATCGCGGGAACCGGGCTGCTGGCCGGGTTCGGGCCGGCGGCCGTCCTGCCCGGTGTCGCGTCGGCCGCGCCGGCCGCGCCCGGGAGCCGCAAGAGCGACCTCGCGCTGTTCCGGCCGGTCCGGGTTTCCTCGACCGACTACGCCGCCACCCCGGCCGAGTTCGCCGTCGACGGTCTCGCCCGGACGGGCGTTCGCGGCTCCGGCTGGCGCGCCGCCCGGGGCGACGACCAGTGGATCGTCGTCGACCTGCAGGCCCCGTGCGCCATCGAATCCGTGGTCCTCACCTTCGAGGCCCGGCCCGGCGACCCGGCCTTCGACGCCGGCGCCTCCCGCTCCCGCACCAGCGGCTTCGAGGTCCAGTCCAGCTACGCGACGGCGTTCGACCTCGACGTCTCCGGCGACGGCAAGGCCTGGCGCACCGTGCACCACACCGACGCGGGCACCGGCGGTGTCGTCACGATCCCGCTGACCGTCACCGCGCGCTGGGTCCGCTTCACCGCGAGCCGCCGCTCGACGACGAACCCGCTGGGCCTCAACGGCTTCCAGGTCTTCGGCACCAGCCGCGAGGCCCGGCCCGCGGTCCGCGGCTGGACGAGCTTCCCGGTGCGCCCGGACGACGAGCCGCCCGCACTGGCCGTGGCGGCCGACGGCACCGTCCCGCTCGAATCCGGCTGGGTGCTCACCATGGACGACTGGGCACCCACCGGCGACGGCAAGGCGCTTTCGGCTTCCACCGTGGACACCCGCGGCTGGCTCCCGGCGACCGTGCCCGGCACGGTGCTGGCCTCGCTCGTCGAGCAGGGGCAGCTGCCCGACCCGGTGTCCGGGATGAACAACCTGCACGTCCCGGAAGCGCTTTCGCGCCACGCCTGGTGGTACCGCCGCCGCTTCGCCCTGCCGCGCGGCCTGGACACCTCCCCGGGCCGCCACGTCTGGCTGGAGTTCGACGGCGTCAACCACGAAGCGCAGATCTGGCTCAACGGGGCCGAAATCGCCACGCAGAGCCACCCGTTCGGCCGCGGCGTCCACGACGTCACCGCCGCGCTCCGCCGCACCGGCGAGCAGGTCCTGGCCGTGAAGATCTCGCCGATGCCGCGGCCCGGCAGCCCCGGCGACAAGGGCGCCGACGGCAGCTCCTGGGTCGACGCGGGCGGCACGATGTTCGACAACTCGCCGACCTACCTCGCCGTCTCCGGCTGGGACTGGATGCCCGCGGTGCGCGACCGCGCGGCGGGTCTCTGGGACCACGTCCGCCTGCGCTCCACCGGCGCCGCCGTGCTCGGGGACGTCCGGGTCGACACGAAGGTGCCCGACGGCAAGACCGCCGAGGTCACGCTCACCGTCCCGGTGCGCAACGCCGCCGCGACCGCCCAGCGCGTCAAGGTCACCGCCGCCTTCGGCCCGGTGAACCTGGCGAGCACGGTCACCATCCCGCCCGGGCAGAGCACCGACGTGGTGTTCCCGAAGCAGCGGGTCGAGAACGCGAAGCTGTGGTGGCCCAACGGCTACGGCGACCCGGACCGCTACGACTTGACCCTGACCGCGGCGATCGGCGCGGCCACGAGCGACCGCCGGACGGTCAAGATCGGCCTGCGCGAAATCGGCTACTCCTACGACCTGCCGATCGTCATCGCCGACGGCCGCGCCACCCAGACCGTCGACCTCGCGCCGCAGAACGCCCGGTTCGTCCGCATGCGGGGGCTCAAGCGCGCCACCGGCTGGGGGTTCTCGCTCTGGACCATGTCGGTGGTCGACAGCGGGAACCCGGGTACCGACCTGGCGCAGGGCAAACCGTCGGCGGCCCAGTCGGTGGCCGACGGCAACCCGCCCGAGCGCGCGTTCGACGGCGACCCGAACACGCGCTGGACGTCCGGATACACCGACGACCAGTGGCTGCAGGTCGACCTCGGTGGCCGGGGTGAACCAGCGCAGCGCCCAGTCGGCCTCGCCGCCGGGCGGCAGCGGGTGGGCGAAGGC
>NZ_JBHVXZ010000208.1:0-10623 GCF_042881395.1 Amycolatopsis sp. NPDC058278
GGACTGGCCCCCGGCGGGTTCCGGGACTCGGCCCCGGAAGGCACAGCCGGACGTTCGTGGTAGGCCTGGCGGGTCCGTTCGGTGTGCTTGGCCATGATCTTCTCGGCGGCGTCGGCGTCCTGGGCGGCGATGGCCCGGATCAGGTCCTCGTGCTCGTTCCACGCGTCCCGCCCGCGGGGGCGGGCGATCGGGGTGTAGTACCAGCGGACCCGGCGGTCGACCAGCCCGATCATTTCCGCGAGCACGGCGTTCCCCGAGAGCTCGGTGATGAACGCGTGGAGGGCGGCGTTGGCCGCGACCAGGCCCTCGGTGTCCTGCTTGGCGAGTGCTTCGAGGCCGGCCTGCTGCAGTTCGTGCAGGTGGAAGACGTCGGAGGCGGTCGCCCGGCCGGCGGCGAGCTTCGCGGAGTGCGTCTCCAGCACGCTGCGGACGCTGAGCAGCTGGTCGGCCTCCTCGTCGGTGGGCAGGTGCACGAAGGCGCCCTGGGCGGGGCGTAGGTCGACCCAGCCTTCGCTCTGCAGCCGTTGCAGCGCTTCCCGGACCGGCTGCCTGCTCACGCCGAGGTACTCGGCGAGGTCGGCCTCCACCAGGTGCTGCCCGGGCTCGAGAGTGCGGTTGATGATCAGTTCGGCGAGGGCTTCGTAGACGACCTGGCGCAGCGGCGCGGGCCGCTCGACGCGCTTGGCGGCGGTCGAGCTGAGCGATCCCTTGGCCGTGCGGCGGCCGGTCGGGCCGCGGTCGGGCAGCGGGGAAGCGGGCGGGCTCACGGGACACCTCGAGTCGGAGAGGAAGCGGTGATCTGCCCCCAGGATACAGGTTTTGGTATGCAAAATCCCAGCACTCACCCGCGAGGGGTGGTTTTGGGTCGATGTGGATCAGTCACAGCCCGCGGACGTGACCTCCGGTGCCGGTTTTGCGGCTTTTCGCTGCGCCGCCCGGGTGATCGCCGCGCGGAGTCTGGTTCCGACCAGGGATCCAGGATACTGTATGCAATCACGCGCAGGACCAGGGAGGCACATCATGAAGGTGGCTGTTCTCGGGGCCGGGGCGATCGGCGCCTACGTCGGGGCCGCGCTGCACCGCGGCGGGACCGAGGTGCACCTGATCGCCCGCCGGGCCCACCTCGCGGCGATGCGCGAGCACGGCGTCCGCGTGCTGAGCCCCCGCGGTGACTTCACCGCCCACCCCCACGTCACGGACGACCCCGCCGAGGTGGGTGAAGCCGACTTCGTGTTCCTCGGCCTCAAGGCCAACTCCTACGCTTCGTGCGGCGAGCTGCTCGCGCCGCTGCTCGGCCCGGAGACGGCGATCGTGGCCGCGCAGAACGGCATCCCGTGGTGGTACTTCCACGGCCTGCGGGGCCATCCACTCGAAGGGCAGCGGGTCGAGACCGTCGACCCCGGCGGCTCGGTGACCGCGGTGCTCGGGTTGCGCCGGGCGATCGGCTGCGTCGTCTACTGCTCGACGGTCATCGAGGCGCCGGGCGTCATCCGGCACCTGGAGGGCACCCGGTTCTCCCTCGGCGAGCCCGGCGGCGAAATCTCGGCGCGTTGCCGGGCACTCAGCGCGGCGATGATCGCCGGCGGGCTCAAGGCCCCGGTCGAACCCGACCTGCGCAACGACATCTGGATCAAGCTGATGGGCAACGTCGCCTTCAACCCGCTCTCGGCGCTGACCCGGGCGACCATGGCCCAGATGTGCGAGCACGAGGACACCCGCGAGCTCGTCGCCACGATGATGACCGAGACCCTGGCCATCGCCCGCGCCGCGGGCAGCGACCCGGGCGTCTCGGTCGAGAAGCGCATCGACGGCGCCCGGCGCGTCGGCCACCACAAGACGTCGATGCTGCAGGACCTGGAAGCGGGCAAGCCCCTCGAGATCGACGCGATCGTCGGCGCGGTCGTCGAGCTGGCCGGCCTCACCGGCGTGCCCGCGCCGGCCCTGCGGTACGTCCACGCCGCCGTTTCCCTGCTCGACCACACCAGCAAAGTCCCCGTCGGGTCGCACTGACCGGAGGTCACCGTGAAGCGCAGGAACACCGAGCCGTACGTCCGGCTCACCCAGCCCCTCGTGCGCGATTCCGGCGTGCTGCGGCCGGCCACCTGGGCCGAAGCCCTCGACCGGGCCGCCGCCGGCATCCGCCGCACCCTGGACGGCAAGGGGCCCGAGGCGTTCGGGATGTTCTCGTGCGCCCGCGCCACCAACGAGATGAACTTCGTCGCGCAGAAGTTCGCCCGCGCGGTGATCGGCACGAACAACGTCGACTCGTGCAACCGCACCTGCCACGCGCCGAGCGTCGCCGGGCTGGCCCGCGTGTTCGGCAGTGGCGGCGGCACGTCCTCCTACCAGGAGATCGAGGACGCCGACGTCATCGTGATCTGGGGCGGCAACCCGCGTGAAGCGCACCCGATCTTCTTCCACCACGTGCTCAAGGCCGTCCACAAGGGAGCGAAGCTCTTCGTCGTCGACCCGCGGCGGACCAGCACCGGGAGCTGGGCGCACCGGCAGCTGCAGCTCGAAGTCGGCACCGACATCCCCCTGGCCCACGCCATCGCGCGGGAGATCATCCACTCCGGACTGGCGAACACGACCTTCGTCGAGCGGGCCACCGAGGGGTTCGCCGAGTTCGCCGCGTCGGTCGAGCCGTGGACCCCGGAGGTCGCGGAGAAGACCACCGGCGTCCCGGCCGGGCTGATCCGCGAACTCGCCCACACCCACGCGCGCGCCGACCGCGCCCAGCTGTCCTGGACCCTGGGCATCACCGAGCACCACAACGGCACCGACAACGTGCTGGCGCTGATCAACCTGGCCCTGCTGGCCGGGCAGGTCGGCCGCTACGGCGCCGGGCTGAACCCGCTGCGCGGGCAGAACAACGTCCAGGGCGGCGGCGACATGGGTGCCATCCCGGACCGGCTCCCCGGCTTCCAGGACGTCCTCGACGCCGGCGTCCGAGCCAAGTTCGACGCCGCGTGGGGCTCATCGATCCCGCCGCACCAGGGCCTCAACCTCACCCAGATGCTCGACGCGATGGAACGCGGCGACCTGACCTGCGTGTACATCATCGGCGAGAACCCGGTGCAGTCCGAAGCGGACTGCGAGCACACGATCAAGCGGCTGGCCAACGTCGACCACCTGGTCGTGCAGGACATCTTCCTGACCAAGACCGCCCAGCTGGCCGACGTCGTGCTGCCGGCGTCGGCGGCCTGGTGCGAGAGCGACGGCACCTTCACCAATTCCGAACGGCGGGTCCAGCGCGTCCGCAAGGCCCTCGAGCCGCCGGAAGGCGCGCGTGACGACATCGAACTGCTGTCGGAGCTCGCCCGCCGGCTCGGCCACGACTGGCACTACACCGGCGGCGAAGAGGTCTGGGACGAGCTGCGCTCGCTGTCGCCGATGCACGCCGGGATGTCCTACGCGCGCCTCGAAGAGCTCGGCGGCATCCAATGGCCGTGCTACTCCGAAGACACCCTCGAGCCGACGTTCCTGCACGCCCGGCTGTGGGCCGAGGAGCCGGCCGAACGCGGCCGGCCGGCGCCGTTCACCGTGCTCGAGCACAGCCCGCCGGTCGACCTGCTCACCGAGGAGTTCCCGATCCGGCTCACCACCGGCCGGCGGCTGGACTCCTACAACACCGGCGTCCAGTCGAGCGGGTTCCCCTCGCCACTGCGGCAGGGGGAGACCCTCGACCTCTGCCCCGGGGACGCCCGCGCCCTCGGCGTCGAACCCGGCGAACTGGTCCGGATCTCGTCCCGGCGGGGCGCGATCGTCGCGCCGGTGCGGCTCGACAAGGGCCTGAAGCCGGGGCTCGCGTTCATGACCTTCCACTTCCCGGACGAGGTCGACGTCAACGTCATCACCATCGAAGCCACCTGCCCGATCGCCGGAACCGCCGAGTACAAGGCGGCGGCGATCCGCGTCGACAAGCTGCCGGTGGAGGTCTGAAGTGGACCTCAAACTGCTGGACGCCGTCGCGTCGCACGAAGAACGGGCGGCGGTCGCCGGGTTCGCCGGTGGCGGCCGTGACCAGCTGCTCCCCGCCCTGCACGCCGTCAACGACCGGGTCGGCTGGATCAGCCAGGGCGCGCTGAACCTCATCTGCGAGACGCTGCACGTGCCGCCCGCGGACGCCTACGGCGTGGCGAGCTTCTACTCGCTGTTCGCCCTCGAGGAACGCCCGGCGCGGGTGGTGCACGTGTGCACCGACCTGGCCTGCCGGCTCACCGGCGCGGAGACGGTGTGCGACGTCGTCACCGAGCACGTCGGCGCCGCGGGGAAGGCGCGCGGCGGGGTCACGTGGCTGCGCAGCCCGTGCCTCGGTGTCTGCGAACGGGCCCCCGCGGCGCTGACGTTCCAGGCCGGCGACCCGGCGACGGCCGAGCTGCTCGCCCCGGCGACCGGCGCGTCGGCCGTGCTCGCCGCCCGGCGGGAGCCGGTGGTGGGCCAGGGCGCGCCGCCGGTGATCCACCAGAAGGACGGGCTGCGGTTGCTGCGCCGAGTCGGTGTCGTCGATCCGGCCAGTTTGGACGACTACCGCGCGTCCGGCGGCTACGCGGCGCTGCGGAACGCCCTCCGCATGGGTCAGGCCGCGGTGATCCGCGAGGTCACCGACTCCGGGCTGCTCGGCCGCGGCGGGGCCGCGTTCCCGACCGGGCGCAAGTGGGCGGCCACCGCCGCCCAGCCCGCCGGGCCGCACTACCTGGTGTGCAACGCCGACGAGAGCGAGCCCGGCACGTTCAAGGACCGCGTGCTGCTCGAAGGCGACCCGTTCGCGCTGGTGGAGTCCATGACGATCGCGGCGTACGCGATCGGCGCCACCCAGGGGTTCGTCTACCTCCGCGGCGAGTACCCGCGGGCGCTGCGGCTGCTGCGGAACGCCCTCGACGTCTGCCGCGAACGCGGGTTCCTCGGCACCGACGTCATGGGCCACGAGGGGTTCTCGTTCGACATCGAGATCCGGCGCGGCGCGGGCGCCTACATCTGCGGCGAAGAGACCGCGATCTTCAACTCGATCGAGGGCTTCCGCGGGGAACCCCGGACGAAGCCGCCGTTCCCGGTCGAACAGGGGCTGTTCGGCAAGCCGACCGTGGTGAACAACGTCGAGACGCTGGTGAACGTGCCGCTGATCCTCACCGAAGGCGCGGCCGCGTACCGGGCGATCGGCACGGAAGCCTCGGCCGGGCCGAAGCTGTTCTGCCTGTCCGGCAACGTCGTGCGGCCCGGCGTCTACGAGGTGCCGTTCGGGGCGACGCTGCGGGAGCTGCTCGCCATGGCCGGGGGAGTGCCGGAAGGCCGGTCGCTGCGGGCGGTGCTGCTGGGCGGCGCGGCCGGCGGGTTCGTCCGGCCGGACGAGCTGGACCTGCCACTGACGTTCGAGGACGCGCGGGCGGCGAAGGCGACGCTCGGCTCGGGTGTCGTCCTGGTCCTCGACGACCTCGCCGACCTCGGCGGCTTCCTGCTGCGGATCGCGGAGTTCTTCCGCGACGAGTCTTGCGGCCAGTGCGTCCCGTGCCGGATCGGGACCGTGCGGCAGGAGGAAGCGATCCGCCGGGTCCTGGCCTCCGGTTCGGCGGAGCGGCCGCTGCTGCGCGAGGTGGGCGGGGTCATGCGTGACTCGTCGATCTGCGGGCTCGGCCAGACCGCGTGGAACGCCATCGAGTCCGCCATCGACCGGCTGGGAGCACTCAAGTGACCATCGTGGACATCGGAATCCCCAAGCGGCTGGTCGAGTTCACCGTGGACGGTGAGACGGTCCGCGTACCCGAGGGTTCGACGATCCTCGACGCCTGCACGGCGGCGGGCAAGGTGATCCCGACGTTGTGCTACGGCGACACCCTGGAACCGGCGAACGCGTGCCGCGTCTGCATGGTCGAAGTCGAGGGCGCACGGACGCTGGTGCCGTCGTGCTCGCGCAAGGCCGAGCCGGGCATGGTGGTGCGCACCGACTCCGAGCGCACCCGCACCAGCCGCAAAGTCGTCCTCGAACTCCTGGCTTCGGCGACGGACCTGTCGACCACACCGGGCGTCGCGGAGTGGCTGGCGGAAACCGGCGCGGACCCGGACCGCTTCGGCCCGGACGCGGCGACGGTGGCGCAGCCGGCCCTGGTCGACAACGAGCTGTACGTCCGGGACTACGGGAAGTGCGTCCTCTGCTACAAGTGCGTCGACGCGTGCGGCGAGCAGTGGCAGAACTCGTTCGCGATCACCGTGGCCGGCCGGGGCTTCGACGCACGGATCTCGACGGAGTTCTCGAACCCGTTGCCGGACAGCGCCTGCGTGTACTGCGGCAACTGCGTCGAGGTCTGCCCGACCGGGGCGCTGAGCTTCAAACGCGAGTACGACAAGCGCGAAGACGGCACGTGGGACGAGGAGCGTCAGACGGCCACGACGACGATCTGCACGTTCTGCGGAGTCGGCTGCAACCTCACGCTGCACGTCCAGGACAACGAGATCGTCAAGGTGACTTCCCCGCACGAGAGCTCGGTGACGCACGGCAACCTCTGCATCAAGGGCCGTTTCGGCTGGCAGCACGTCCAGAACAAGTGACAGACCCTCGAGTGCCTCCGACCGGCCACGTTCCGTAAGACTGCAGCGCCACTGCAGTGAACACTGCCAGGCTCCCCCTCGATCGCAGTCGTCTCGACGAGGGGGAGAGCCACGATGGCCGACACAAGAGTCCGGAACCGAGCCGGCTCGGTTCCGTTCAGCCGGGTGAAGGCGGCCGCGGCCGTGACCGCGGTCGTGGGGGCGACCGTCCTGGCCGGGGCGCCGATCGCCACCGCGGCACCCGCCACGACCACCGGCGACCCGTCCAGCTCGATCGACCCGGTCCTCCGCTACGGCGCGACCTACGCCGCCGGCATGCTGCGCTGGCACCAACGGTCCGTCGACGTCGACTACTTGTTCAAGGCCAGCAACTGCCGCCGGCTCTACGTCTACGCCTACGACGCCGACTGGAAGCGCTGGCCGGCGAGGAGCACCAGCCTGCACTGCAACGACGTGACCTCCAGCACGATCAACGTGCCCGTCGACATCGCCGGCGGCCCCCGCTGGGTCGATCTCTGCTTCAGGGACGAAACCGACAGTGAGCAGCAGTTGGCCTGCGAGGGGTACCCGCACCCTTGACCGATCACGTTCGGTGACACCCGTGTCGGTCACTTCCGTCCCGGCAACCCATGAGAACGCACGAACCGAGGGGAACACATGCGCAGGTTGAAAGCAGGCGTCCTGGCCGCGATGACGATCGGGATCTTCTCGATCGCCCAGACGCCCGCGGACGCGGCACCGGCAGGGGTGCTGGCCTCCTACCAAGGCACGACCATCGATCTCGGCAAAGGCTGGGCCGACGCCGAGGTCTGCGCCGAGTTCGCGGTGGGCGACGTCCGCTGTTTCCGGACTCCGCAGGAATTCGCGGCCACCACGGGCCGCTTCGGTCCCGCCGCGGCCGAAGACTGCCCGTTCACCTGGGTGTGCCTGTGGGAGAACATCAACCACACCGGTAAGCGCCTGCAGTGGAACCTGCCGGGCAAGAAGAAACTGGAAGACTGGAAGTTCCGCGACATGGCCAGCAGCGCCGCGGTGCACCGGCCGCAGGGCGGCGCCACCCTGGTCAACTACTCCATCGGGCCGGACGGTCGGGCGTACCTGGCCGCGAACGGCATCTACTCCGACTTCCGCGACTTCGGGTGGAACGACAAGACCGACGAGATCCAGGTCGGCTGACGATGGCCGACGAGATGGTCAGACAGGCCCAGCGCTTCGTCAACGACGTCTACGGCAGCCGGATCGGGATGACGGTCGAGGAGGACGGCCTCACCAAGTGGGAGGTCATGTACGCGCTCACCCGCGCGCTGCAGTGGCAGCTGGGCATCTCGCCGGTGACCAACAGCTTCGGGCCGACCACGCTGTCCACGCTCACGGCGAAGTACCCGAAGCTGAACTTCGGCACGATGCCTTCGGCGGACTTCTGCCGGATCATCCAGTCGGCGCTGTACTGCAAAGGCTACGACGGCGACGGCATCAACGGCGCCTACGGTCCCCGCGTCCAGGCCGCGGTGACCAAGCTCAAGGAGGACATGGGCGTCGGGACGGTGTTCCCCGGCAGCGACCTGACACCGAAGGTGTTCAAGGCGCTGTTGACCATGGACGCTTACGTCACCGTCAACTCCGGTTCGGCGACGGTCCGCGAGATCCAGCAGTGGCTGAACGGGCGGTACATCGGCCGCCGCGACTTCTTCGTCATCCCCTGCGACGGCCACCATTCGCGGGACGTGGCCAAGTCGGTCCTGTTCGCGATCCAGTACGAGCTGGGCATGGCCGACGGGACCGCCAACGGGGTGTTCGGTCCCGGCACCCAGGCGGGCCTGAAGCAGCACACGGTCTCCCTCGGCAACACGGGAATCTGGGTGTGGCTGTTCTCGGCGGTGATGGCGTTGAACGCGCGGCCGGTCGACTTCACCGGCACGTTCGATTCCTCGCTGGGCAGCGCCGTGCAGGCGTTCCAGTCGTTCGCGAAGCTCACGGTGTCCGGAACCGGTGACTTCCCGACGTGGGCATCACTGCTGGTCTCGTACGGTGATCAAACCCGCAACGGCGAGGCGTGCGACGGCGTCACCAAGATCACCGATGCCCGTGCGGCAACGCTGAAGGCACAAGGGATCAGGTACGTCGGCCGCTACCTCACCGCGCTGAGCACGACCTCGGAGAAGCCGATCCAGGCGGGCGAACTGCAGGCCATCGCCGCCAACGGCCTGCGGTGCTTCCCGATCTACCAGATGTTGGGGCGGGACGCGGGCAGCTTCAACTACCCGGCCGGCCGGGCCGCGGGCTACGCCGCGATGAACGCGGCGCAGGACCACGGGTTCCGGAACGGCACGCGGATCTTCTTCTCCGTCGACTTCGACGCGCTCGACGGCGACGTGACCTTGAACGTCCTGCCGCACTTCAAGGGCATTGTGGATTCCCTGGCCGACGCCGGCGACCCGTATCTGGTGGGCATCTACGGCCCGCGCAACGTGTGCTCGCGGGTCGCGGCCGCCGGGCACTCGACGGCGAGCTTCGTGTCGGACATGTCCAGGGCCTACTCCGGCAACCTGGGTTACCCGCTGCCGGAGGACTGGGCGTACGACCAGATCGTGACGCGCGCGCTCGGTTCCGGCGACGGCTCGATCGAGATCGACGTCGACGTCGCTTCGGGCCGTGACATCGGGCAGAACTCGTTCGACCCGCCGCGCACCGTCGTGCCGGACACCCGGCTGGCGCCGGAGGTGTACCCGGCGCTGGAACTCGACGTCGGCAAGTACATGGAGTCCATCGGGTTCCCGAACAACGGCGGCACACGGAACTTCACGCACGAGCGATGCCTGCGAACCACCGTGCTGGACCACGACGACGTCATCACCGAGCTGTCGAACCGGTACGCCATGCGCAAGGCGCTGATCCAGGCGTCGGCGTACTGGGAGATGCGGCACTGGGACGCGGTCGACGACGCCGTCGATGTGTTGGTCGTGGCTTACCACGACCCTCAGCCGGGCCTGCCGCCGCCACCGAATGCGCCGAGGGACTCGTCGACGGGTATCGCCCAGATCTTCGGGGCCACCGCGATCCTGGCGTGGAACCACTGCATCACCAAGGGGGAGGCCAGCGGCCCGATCCGGGACACCGCCGACGACGACGACATCTACGCCGCCTGGAGGCAGGTCAGGAACGACGAATACGCGCTCCGGACCGTGGCGATGATCCACATCTGGGGTGCGGACGGCAAACCGGGCGGCCAGAACCCGCCGGCCGGCGAGACGGTGCTGAGGCCCATCGCGTTGAACTACACCGAGCGGGAGATCTTCGAGATCCTGCGCCGCTACCAAGGCTGGGGTGACGAAGCGGCGAAGCACGCGGGGCAACGCATGGCGCTGTACCACATCCTCGAGAAGTACAACGGCATCTCGCGGCACCTGTGAGAAGGGGAGGAGCAGAGGCGATGCCCTTGCGACGTCGGACATTCCTCATCGCCGCGGCGGTGGCCGGAGCAACCGTGGTCCTGGCGCCGGCCTCGCCGGCGGACGCCGGAACGGACCAGTGGGAGGAGGAGATCAAGCGCCGGCAGCCGAAGCGGAATGACGTGCTGACCGGAGTGCCGTCGCACAACGGCTGGGAGATGGAAAAGGTCGCCGACGGCCGCGGGAACATCCACACGCGCCCGGTGCCCGGCACCCCGCTGTCCGGGGTGCAGCTGCGCATCGGCGTGGTGGACGCGGTGCTGGCGCACGTCATCCACCGGTTCCACTGCGACGTGGACGAACTGCGCGACGGCGACGTGACCGGCTGGTGCTCTCCGGCCGCGGTCAAGCCGGCACTGCCCGAGTCGAACCTGGCTTCGGGGACGGCGGTCAGGATCCGGCCGGGTCACTACCCGCCGGGCTCCCGCGGCGGCTTCTACGCCCCGCAGGTCGCCGCGATCCACGGGATCATCGCCGACCTGGGCGGCACCGTGCGCTGGGGCGGCGACGACGCATCCGTGGACGAGGCGTTGTTCTACATCGATGTCCGACCCGATGACCACGAGCTGCCGCGGACGGCGCTCCGGGTCCGTCCGCTGTAGGGGGCAGAAGACTGATCTGAGGTCCGCCA
>NZ_JBHVXZ010000209.1:0-10562 GCF_042881395.1 Amycolatopsis sp. NPDC058278
GCGGCGTACTTCCCGGAGGCGAACGCGCTGGTGCCGCTGGACTCGGTCGCCGACAAGTCGAACACGCCGGTGTCGAAGGCGATCGTCGTGCGGCTCGAACCTCAGCCCTGATAGTCCCGCCGCAGCGTGCCGGTCATGTCCGTGACCACGGCCTGCACGTCGTCCAGCGTCGCGGCCGGGATCAGCGCGGCCTCGGTGCCGCCGTCGGCGATGGCCAGGCCGAGCACGACGTTCCCGGTGCGCACGGCGGCCCACTGCTCGGAGAACCCGGCCTCGTCGCCGACTCCGGTGGCGAGCCGGACACCCGAGTGGTCGCCGAGGGCGTCGGTCATCAGCTGGCTGGCCTTGGTGGCGGCTTCGTCCGCGTCGGACTGCGTGAAGCGCACGACGGCGATCGTGACGAGCCGGTAGTCCTGGAGATTGGGCCGGCCGCCGCCCAGGTCACGCGCGAACAGGCGGCGGCAGGTGGTGACCTCGTTGTCGTCGCTGGCGTGGTCGTCGGGGATGACCTTGGACTCGGCGGCCTTCACCGAGTCGACCGGCATCTCGACGGTCTTGGGCGCGAGTTGCGCCTGCGTGTTCGGCCCTGGCAGCCGGCAGGCGTCGATCGCGCCCGGGTAGTGCACCGAAGCGGACGCCGACTGGCACCCGGCACAAAGAACGGCTGAAGCGAGGACGGGCAAGATCCACCCACCCCGGGCGACACTGCTGCGCATAAATCCCGGACTTTCCGTATTCCCTGAAATTGAGTTTCCAAGATCGCCCACCGATCGGGTGAACTTTCGCCCGCCACGTGGTCCTGCCCGCGCCGACGGTCACCGCACCCTGCCTCACCAGTGCGGCAGCGTCAAGACCACTGACCCGGGTGGTCCGCTGTGGTCCAGTCGGGACGATCCTCGCGGGAATTCCCCGCGCATTTCAGGGATTCGACGGAAAATCCGGAACTCCGCCGTCGATCAATTCACCCGCCGGTCAGTTGACACAAACGACGCCGTTCGAAGTGATCGGCTCGTCCGCGGCGCCCGCGGGAGCGCCACCGCCGGCGGACACACCGGGGCCGGAATAGACCGTGCCGAGCACCACCTCGATGTGCCCGGCCGGCACCGACGCGGACTGCTGCGTCGTCAGCCCGCCCAGCAGCTTCGCCACCTCGGCGCCGCGCTCGGCCAGGGCGGGACCGAAGCGGACCAGCGACGTCCGCCGGGTGTCCGAGTTGCCGGTCGCGCGCGCCGTGAACCCCTTGTCCCGCAGGACCGCCGCCACGCGGGTCGCGAGCCCCTCCTTCGGGCCCGCGTTGGAGACGTCGACGGTGACCGGGGCGGCCGGGTTGGCCGGGTTGGCCGGCGCACTGGAGGCCGCCGGGGCCGCGCTGTCGATCAGGCTCGCCGCGAAGGCCTTCACCGCCGCCGGGTCGACCTGCACCGCCGTCGCCTTGGGGTTCGCCGGGTCGTAGCGGTAGTCGACGTTGCCGACCGGGATCGTCGCGAACTGGATCCCGCCGCCGCTGACCCCGCGCATCTGCCCGACGAAGTCGAGGAGGTTCCACGAGTCGTCCAGCACCACCGAGCGCTTCACCGCGTCGATCAGGTCCGAAAGCTTCCCCGGATCGGCCAGCGTGCCCGCCGAGAGCACCTGCCTGGCCAGCCCGGCGAGGAACACCTGCTGGCGCCGGACGCGGGCGAGGTCGGTGCCCGGGAGGCCGTCACGCTGCCGGACGAAGGCGAGCGCGTCCGCCCCCGCGACGCGCTGCGGCCCGGCCTGGAAGTCCGCGCCCGAGTTCTTGTCCTTGGTGGCTTCCTTCAGGCAGACCTCGACCCCGCCGATGGCCTTGCTGATTTCGTAGAAGCTGAGCAGGTTGACCTCGGCGAAGTGGTCGATCTTCACGCCGGTGAGGTCCTCGACCGCCTGGCGCGTCGCGCGCCGCCCGGCGGTGAGCGCGCCCTGGTTGATCTTCGCTTTGTCGGTCTCGCCCGTCCTGCGCAGCCGCCCCGCCTCGGCCGCCTTCGCCCGCCCGAACGCGGCGTTGATCTTGCCCTTCCCGCCCGCCATCGAGACGTAGCTGTCCCGCGGGATGGAAAACGCTTTCACCTCTTTGGTGCCGTTCGGGATCCGCAGCACGATCAGGGTGTCGGTGAGGTCGTCACCGTTGGCGCCGGCCCGCAGCTCGCGCAGCACCTCGGGCGCCAGCGGCTTGCCCTGGTTGTCCTCGCGCGCGTCCCGGCCGACCAGGAGGATGTCGAGCGAGCCGTCGGCCGGCTGCTCCCCCGGCTTCGTCTCGCCGTCCGCGTCGATCACGCTGTCGCGCGACACCTCGTCGAGAGCGCGGAGGTTCGTGTAGCCGTACGCGGTGCCGCCCAGCACGACGAGGGCCAGCCCGGCGACGACGATCTTCCCCAGTGGATGCACGCCCCTCCGGACGCCTGAACGCCGGGAGCCGCTGCACGAGTGAGATTCAGGTCACATCCGCAGGTGCGAAGCTCCGTTGAGGTCGAGGATCGCGCCGGAGGCCCAGGTCGCTTCGGCCGAGGCCAAGTAGACGACGGCCGCGGCCACCTCCTCGGGCGTGCCGACCCGCCCGAACGGGCTCTGCGCGCGCAGGGCGTCGTCGATCCGGTCGGCGACGCGCTCGGTGGCGGTGAAGCCGGGCGCCACCGACGTCACGGAGATGCCGTGGGGTGCGAGGGAGACGGCGAGCGACTGCCCGAACGCGTGCAACGCGGCCTTGCTCGCGCCGTACGCGGGGTGGTCCGGCTCGCCCTTGAACGCCCCGCGCGACCCGACGTTGACGATCCGGCCCGGCGCACCGCGCCCGATCAGGTGCCGGGCGACGCAGTAGCTGAGGTTCGCGGCGCCGACGAGGTTGACGTCGACGGTCCGCCGCCAGATCCGCTGCCAGTCCGCATAGGACACGCCGGTCACGGGGTGCGCGGTCTCGGCCGACGTCGCGACGGCGGCGTTGTTGACCAGCACGTCGACGCCGCCGAGCCCGGCTTCGGCCGCGTCGGCGATCTTCCGCGCCGCCTCGGGGTCGGCGAGGTCACCGCCGATGAGCACGTGCCCCTCACCGGGGAGCGCTTTCACCGTCTCTTCGGCGTCCGCGGCCCGACGTCCATAGTGGACTGCGATCCGGTCTCCGCGTGCCGCGAAGGCGAGCGCCACGGCCCGGCCGATGCCGCGGGAAGCCCCGGTGACGAGAACACCACGCACAGCACTCCTTCCGATCGCCCGGGGCCATGCTCCCACGGACGACGTTCGGCGCAGCGCACTGGCCGGAGCGGAGCAGTCCCCGCGACCGGAACGTGAGCAGTGGGTGAAGCCGTGACCGGTCCCGCCGAAGCGGCGACTTACCGCAACATCCTCAACAACAACAGCGGGCACTGCCTATCGGTCGAGGGCGGCGGCAGCACGAGCGACGGTGCCAACGCGATCCAGTGGACCTGCAACGGCGGGGCCGAGCAGTACTGGACCTTCCGCGACGCGATCATCGAGGCCTGACGCCGGTGGCGCCCGGTGCCGCCGCACCGGGCGCCGCGGGCGCTTCAGCCGAACAGCTGGACCAGCTTCAGGAACAGCTGGTAGACGCCGTACCCGAACGGGAGCACCACCCACGCCCAGGCCAGCACGATCAGCGGCACCCGGTTGGGCTTCGTCGACGGTTCGCTCATCACGCTTCACTCCTCACGGCCTCGGGGACCGGCTCGTGGTACTTCTCCTTGACCGGGCGCACCAGCTCGTTGGCCACGAAACCGACGACGAGCAAGCCGATCATGATGAAGAACGACGTCGTGTACAGGTCCGGGCCGGACTTGCCCGCCGCCTTCTCGCCGTCGGCGATGCGGTTGACGATCAGCGGGCCGAGCACGCCCGCCACCGACCACGCCGTGAGCAGGCGGCCGTGGATCGCGCCCACCTGGTAGGTGCCGAAGAGGTCCTTCAGGTACGCCGGGACCGTCGCGAACCCGCCGCCGTAGAACGACAGGATCACCATCGCGCACAGGATGAACACGAGCTTCGACGAGTTCTGCGTCAGCGCGATCACCAGGTACAGCAGCGCGCCGACGCCGAGGTAGGTGCGGTAGATGTTCTTGCGGCCGACCAGGTCCGAAGTGGACGACCAGACGAACCGGCCGAGCATGTTGCACAGCGACAGCAGCGCGACGAACCCCGCCGCCGAGGCCACGCCGACCGGGGTCGACGTGCCCTTGAAGAAGTCCTGGATCATCGGCGACGCCTTCTCCAGGATGCCGATGCCCGCGGTGACGTTGAAGCACAGGACCACCCACAAGCACCAGAACTGCGGCGTCTTGATCGCGTTGGCGGCCGAGACGTTCGCCGTGCTGATCATCGCCGTGCCGTGGTCGGTCTTCGGCTCCCAGCCCGCCGGCTTCCAGTCGTCGGCCGGCACGCGCACGAGCAGCCAGCCCATCGACATGAACACCGCGTAGACGAGGCCGTGGATCAGGAACGCCGTCGCGATGGTGCCCGTCGTCGGCGAGGTGCCCAGCATCGACGACGACCACGGCGAGGCGATCAGCGCGCCGCCGCCGAAGCCCATGATGGCGATGCCGGTGGCCATGCCCGGCCGGTCCGGGAACCACTTGATCAGCGTCGACACCGGGGAGATGTAGCCGATGCCCAGCCCGACGCCACCGATGCCGCCGTAGCCGAGGACGACCAGCCAGAACTGGCCGGTCGCCACGCCGAGCGCGGAGATGAGGAATCCGCTGGCGAAGCAGCACATCGACACGAACATCGCCCAGCGCGGGCCGTTCTTCTCGACGAGCGTGCCGCCGAACGCCGCGGAGAGCCCCAGCATGACGATGCCGAGTTGGAACGGCAGCGAGCTCTGCGTGCCGTTGAGGTGCAGCGTCTTCTCGAGCGGGGTCTTGAAGACGCTCCACGCGTAGGCCTGCCCGATCGACAGGTGCACCGAGAGGGCCGCCGGCGGCACCAGCCAGCGCGTCCAGCTCGGCGGGGCCACGATCCGGGATCGGTCCAGGAAGCCGAGAGCCATCGGTTCCCTCCGTATTCTGGGGATGATGGAGGGAATGTATTACTAAATACCCGGTGTTGCACCATACGAGTGTCGAACTTTCGGGCAGCGAAAGGTGTGCTGATGGGCAGGGTGACCGTGCGCAGGCCGGTGCGGCGGATTTCCGCGACCGGGGACCGGCGCCGCGTCGACGCGCTGGCGGCCGAAGAGCCCCTGGAGCTGCGGGTCGGCGGCCGGGCGCTGGCGGTCACGATGCGCACACCCGGCCACGACGTCGAGCTGGCCCACGGCTTCCTGCTGTCCGAAGGCGTCATCGGCGGCCGAACCGACATCGCGGTCGCCCGCTACTGCGACGGCGTCGACGACCAGGGCCGCAACACCTACAACGTGCTGGACATCGCGCTGGCCGACGGCGTCCCGCCGCCGGACACCGGCGTCGAGCGCAACTTCTACACCACCTCGTCGTGCGGCGTCTGCGGCAAGGCCGCGCTGGACGCGGTCAAGCTCCGCACCCGCTTCTCCCCCGCCTCGGCCGCCTTCGCGGTGAAGAGCGAGACGTTGTCGGGCCTGCCGGACGCGCTGCGCGCCCGGCAGAAGGTGTTCGCCAGCACCGGCGGCCTGCACGCGGCGGCCCTGTTCACCCCGGACGGCGAACTCGCCGTGGTCCGCGAGGACGTCGGCCGGCACAACGCGGTGGACAAGGTGCTGGGCTGGGCGGTCCTCGAAGACCGGATCCCGGCACCCGGCCACGGTCTCCTGGTGTCCGGGCGCGCGTCGTTCGAGCTGGTCCAGAAGGCCGCGATGGCGGGCATCGGGCTGCTGGCCGCGGTCTCGGCACCGTCGTCACTGGCGGTGGAGCTGGCCGAGGAGAACGGCATGACCCTGGTCGGCTTCCTCCGCGGCGACTCGATGAACCTCTACACCGGTGACCACCGCATCCTGACCTAAACCGAGGCGACCCAGTTGCCGTGGAAGCCGTTGGGCACGCGGTCCGGCAGGTGGATCGCGGCCACCGTCTCCAGCGTGCCGGCGTCCAAGATCGTCAGGTCGCTGCGCCGGGTCGCCGGGTCGAACACGAAGCCCATCAGGACGCCGTCGTCCTCCGCCGCGTCGTCGTGGCGGGGGACGAACACGAACTCGCCCGGCTGGCGGCCCGCGCCGAACGCGCGCTCGTGCCGCGCGCCCGTGTGGAAGTCGTGCTTGTACAGCGAGCCACCGGGCTCCGCGCCACCGTCGGCCGACATCGCGTAGCCGTAGCGGTGGCGGCGGCCGATCAGGCGCTCGTCCACGCGCGGGAACTCCTGGCCGCGGTCGTCGAGGCGCTCCTCGAGCACCTTGCCCGCGGCCAGGTCGACCGTCCAGCGGTCCAGGGTCGGGCCGCCCTCGTCCGGGCCGTGCAGCTCGCGGTCGAACATCTTCGGGTGGCGGACGACGTCCAGCACCACGCTGTCGCCGTCGTCGTAGGCGTTGAGCGGGTGGAAGACGTAGCACGGCTCGACGTCGAACCACCGGACGTCCCGGTTGCCGCCCGCGCGCGGCATCACGCCGATCCGCGCCGGGTACTTCGGGTTCCAGCGGTAGGGCAGGCCGCCGTTCGCGCCGATCTTGCCGGCCATCATCGCGGTCACCGGGTCCGGCACGCGGACCTTGCCGACCATGGCCGACACGACCAGCTTCGCCGGCGTGCGCAGCGCGGCCGGCACGCTGGCGGCGACCGCCATCTCGGCGTTGAACGTCACCGGCAGGTCGTAGAAGACGACGTGGTTCTCGGTCAGCGAGAAGTCGTGCATCATCGGCGACCCGGTGACCTCGATGTCGACCGTGCGGCGGGCGCGGCCGGCCGCGTCGATCACCGAGTACTGGACCTTGTTCCCCATGCCGAAGAAGTACGAGACGGCGTGCAGCTCGCCGGTGCGCGGGTCGCGCTTGGGGTGGGCGGTGTAGCCGCCGGGCAGCGTGCCGTCGAAGTCGCAGCGGCCGACGGTGTCGAGCTCGTCGGTCAGCTCGTAGATCGGCGCGCCCGCCTCGACCAGGGCGAGGGTCTTGCCCGCGTGGCCGATGACGTTGGTGTTGGCGCCGAGCGCGTCCAGCCCGCAGAACCGGCTCGCGTCTTCGCCGTTCAGCGCCGCCGCCACGGCGGGGTTGCGCACCCAGCGGTTGCGGTACCACTCGGCCTTCCCGTCGCGCAGCCGCACGCCGTGGACCATGCCGTCGCCCATGAACCAGTGGTAGGCCGCCGGATCCACCTCGGACAGCGGATTCGGGCCGTTGCGCAGGTACCGGCCGTCGAGGAATTCCGGAATCCGCCCGGTGACGGCGAGGCCGGTGATCGTGTGCTCCCGGCTGACCGGAGCGAAGTTGCCTTCGAGGAACTTGTTGCCCATGTGACCCCTCCACGGTTGCTATAACTTGGTTATACAACCAGGTATAACAGGGTTATGGGATACTGGCAAGCATGAGCCCCAAACCGCGCGCGACCGACGTCAAAGCCCGGCTCGTGGAGGCCGCCATCCGGCTGCTCGACGAGAACGGCCCCGAAGCCCTGCAGGCCCGCAAGCTGGCGGCGGAGGTCGGTGCCTCGACGATGGCGGTCTACACGCACTTCGGCGGCATGGCCGCGCTGGTCGACGAGGTCGCGCGCGCCGGCTTCCTGCGCCTGTCGGCGTGGCTGGCCGAGGTCGGGGAGACCGACGACCCGGTGGCCGACATCTTCAGCCTGGCCCGCACCTACCGGCAGGCGGTCGCCGAGCAGCCGCAGCTGTTCGCGGTGACGTTCGGCCAGTCCGCCCCCGGCGGCAAGCGGGCGACGCTGTCCGACCTCACCACCCCGGAAGGCCGCGAAGCCGCCCAGGAGGGGCTGGAGGCGTTCGCCCACATCGTCCGGGCGGCCGCGCGCGCCATCGCGGCCGGCCGGTTCCGGCCCGCGGACGAGTACCAGGCGGCCGCCCAGCTCTGGAGTGCGCTGCACGGATTCGTCACACTGGAGGCGTCGGGGCACTTCGGCCCCGGTGAACAGGGCATAGACCACATTTTGATCCCCCTCGGGATCACCATGGCGGTGGGTCTCGGGGACACTGTGGACGAAGCCGGGCGCTCGGCCGAGGCGGCGCGGGCGGCTTGGCGGGCGAGGAACGGAAACGCCGGGCAGGGTGAGAACGAATAACCCGGTGAACGCGGACGCGAGGGAACGCGGAGCGGGTGCGCGGCGTCCTTATGAGGGGGCAGGGGGACGGAGACAGGGTGAACGAGCAAAACGAGGACGCGGAACCGGCCGGGGCGGTCGTCGAGGCGGTCCAGGGGGCCCGGCGGTGGCTCAGCCGCCGGTCGGTGCTGGTCGCGGGCGCGTCCGGGCTGGCCGTGACCGGGCTGGCCGTCGGCACCGCGACCGGCAAGCTGCCGTTCAGCCAGGCCCTGCAGCGGACCGTCGGCGTGACGTCGTCGAACCCGACGACCCAGCTGGGCAGCACGCGCGTCGAGCGCGTCTATTCCGCCGCGCGCGGCCGGATGGTCGACCTGGTGTTCATCCTGCCGTCGAAGACCCCGCCGAAGGGGCTGCCGATGTCGCTCGCGCTGCACGGCCTGCACGGCAACGCCCGCAGCGCCGTGCCCACCGGCACGCTCAAGCAGCTCGCCAGCGACGTCGCTCGCAAGGCGGTCCCGGCGTTCGGCTTCGTGGCCGTCGACGGCGGCGACAACTACTGGCACCAGGTGCACCCCGGCGACGACCCGATGGCCATGCTGCTGGAGGAGGTCCCGCAGTGGCTGCGGGCCCGCGGCTTCGCCGGCCCGACGGGGCTGCCGTTCGCCTGCACGGGCATGTCGATGGGCGGCTTCGGCGCGCTGGTGTACACGCGCCGCCGGGTCGAGCGGCGTCAGCCGCCCGCCGCCGTCGCGACGCTGGCCCCGGCGCTGATCACGTCGTGGCCGGAGATGGCCAAGCGGCACATCTTCACCGGGATCCAGGACTGGACGGCCCTCGACCCGCTGCGGCACATCGACGAGACCAAGAGCGTGGCCAACGGCATCTGGTGCGGCACGGAGGACTCGTTCATCACCGGCGTCCGCCGCTACATCGACGCGGCCCACCCGGCGGTCGCGCACACCGCCCACGGCAAGCACGGCGACTCGTTCAACCGCACGGCGGTGCCGAGCCTGATCAGTTTCCTCGGCAAGCACGTCCCCCGCGCCGACTGACCACGGCCGGGTCAGCGGGTGAAGTGGATGCGGGTGGTCGTGCGGCCCGGCACCCAGTAGGTGCGGACCAGGTCGGCCAGGCGGTTGACCAGCAGGAGGCCGCGGCCGCCCAGGGTGGTCGCCGACGGCGGGATGCGGCCGGCCAGGGGCTCGGCGATCGTGCCGTCGTCGCTGACCTCGCCGACCACCTGTGACGCCTCCGACCACAGCCGCAGCACGCCGGTGCCGCCGCCGTAGAGGACGCTGTTCGTCGTCAGCTCGGCGATCGCCAGCGCGAAATCGTCGCGGCGGGGGCGGCGCAGGCCGTGGCGGGCCGCCCAGATCTCCGCGAAGCCGCGCAGCGACGCCAGCTGCCCGATGTCGAACCGGCGCTCGACCGCGCCCGGCGGCGGCTCGAGCGGCCGCGTGAAGTCCGCCCGGACGCCGTCGGGGTCGAAGCGCGGGCTGGTGAACGGCCCGGCCAGGCCCCACAGCTCCGGGTGGGTCCGCTCGGCGTCGGCCAGGACCGCCGGCGGCAGCTCCCCGACGTCGTACGGGCAGAGCACCGCCAGGTCACGCCCCGCGAAGGCGTTGTTGATGAGAGCTTCGTGCACGACGCACGCCGGGTACTCCGAGTCCGTGCGGCCGGCCCAGATCGGCTCGCCCACGATGCGCACCGGACGGCCGGCGTGCTCACCGACGAAGGCGTGCAGCACCGACGGCAGGATGGCACCGGGATTGCGGCCCGCCCGCTGCATGTCGATCAACCGGACGTCGCCGGCCCGGTCTTCCAGGGCCTTCTCGACCAGCAGCACGTTGCGGCCGGGGACGGCGACAGCCGCGGGTTCTCCCTGGTCGAGACCTTCGAGGAGGAACGGGAGGACACCGTCCAGGTACTCGGTGTCGCCGCGATAGAAGAGTGCCGGATGCCGAAACGGTCTGAGGGCATCTACCACAGAGATTTCATACCCAATCCGCGACGGCTTCAAACCCTACGGACGTCGGGAATTCACTCCACCCAGCGGCCGACGACGGCGATCAGCCAGAAGCCGACGATGGTCGCCACCGCGAACAGCAGGACCCAGTTGAACAGCTGACGCCGCTCGGTCACGCCGCGGGCCTGCCGCAGCCCGTACGCCGCGACGACGAACAACGGCACGGGGATCAGCGGCAACGGCGACAGCCGGGACACGACGGCGACGACGCACGTACCGGTGAACACGGCCAGCATGCCCATCAGCACCCGGTGCAGCCACGGGCACCGGTCGGCGACGGACGCGATCACGCGCTCGCTCAGCTCACGGAACCCCAGGACCGGCCCGGCCGGGGTGCTCCCGGCGGGTGACCGGGGCCGGGGCTCCCCCGCGGTGACCCCGACGCCCCGAGCAGGCCCGCA
>NZ_JBHVXZ010000210.1:0-10266 GCF_042881395.1 Amycolatopsis sp. NPDC058278
TGTGTATAAGAGACAGGGTGAGGGTCCCTCGGTCGGCCGCGGTCGCGCGCTCGGCCGCGGCCGCCGTCGCCATCGGTTCGAGGGTGCGCCGGACCTCGGAGATGTGCGCGAGGTCGGAGATGTTGACGTCGGTGGCGAACGTCCCGCGCCGCGGGTAGGCGACGACCAGGCGTTCGGACTCCAGCCGCTTCAGCGCCTCGCGGATCGGCGTCCGGCCCATGCCGAGCGTGCTGCCGAGCTCCTCCTCGTTGAGCGGGGAGCCCGGCGGGATGTCCAGCATGACCAGGCGATCGCGGATGAAGCGGTACGCCTGTTCCGCCAGCGAAGGGGGATTGACCTGGGGGTGCACGCCGCTTAGCCTACATCGACGATTGATATATCAGAAGTCGACCACGAAGGGGTGCGGGATGACCGACCTGCCGGAGCACCCGGACTTCCTCTGGGACAACCCGGAGCCGAAGAAGGCCTACGACGTGGTCATCGTGGGCGGCGGCGGGCACGGCCTCGCGACCGCGTACTACCTGGCCAAACAGGGCATCACCGACGTCGCCGTGCTGGAGAAGGGCTGGCTCGCCGGCGGGAACATGGCCCGCAACACCACGATCATCCGCTCGAACTACCTCTGGGACGAGAGTTCCGGCATCTACGAGCACTCCCTCAAGCTGTGGGAAGGGCTCGAAGACGACCTCGGCTACCCGATCCTGTTCAGCCAGCGCGGGGTGCTCAACCTGGCGCACAGCCTCCAGGACGTCCGCGACAGCGTCCGCCGCGTGGAGGCCAACAAGCTCAACGGCATCGACGCCGAATGGGTGGATGCCGACGGCGTCAAGGAGATCTGCCCGATCGTCAACACCTCCCCGGACGTCCGCTACCCGGTGCTCGGCGCGACCTTCCAGCCGCGCGCGGGCATCGCGAAGCACGACTACGTGGCCTGGGGTTTCGCCCGCGCCGCGCACGAGCTGGGCGTCGACCTCATCCAGAACTGCGAGGTCATCGGGATATCCACAGTGGACGGACGGGTCGCCGGCGTCGAGACGTCCAGGGGCCGGATCGCCGCGGGCAAGGTGGCGCTGTGCGCGGCCGGGCACACCTCCGTGCTCGCGAAAATGGTCGGGCTGGACCTGCCGCTGACGTCGCACCCGCTGCAGGCGCTGGTGTCCGAGCTGCTGGAGCCGATCCACCCGACGGTCGTCATGTCGAACGCCGTGCACGTCTACGTTTCCCAGGCACACAAGGGCGAGCTCGTGATGGGTGCGGGCATCGACAGCTACAACGGCTACGGCCAGCGCGGCTCGTTCCACATCATCGAGCAGCAGATGGCGGCCGCGCTGGAGCTGTTCCCGGTGTTCGCGCGGGCGCACCTGCTGCGGACGTGGGCCGGGATCGTCGACACCAGCCCGGACGCCTCGCCGATCATCGGCCTCACGCCGGTGGAAAACCTGTTCCTCAACTGCGGCTGGGGCACCGGCGGCTTCAAGGCGACACCCGGTGTCGGGGACGTCTTCGCGGCGACCATCGCCCGCGGGAAGCCGCACGAGTACGCCGAACCCTTCGCCCTCGACCGGTTCACCACCGGTGCCCTCGTCGACGAGCACGGCGCCGCCGCCGTCGCGCATTAGGAGACTCGATGCAGCTGATCCCTTGCCCGTGGTGCGGGCCGCGCGAAGAGGCCGAGTTCCACTACGGCGGCCAAGCCCACGTCGCCTACCCGCCGGATCCCTCGGCGATGTCGGACGAGGAGTGGGCGAAGTTCGTGTTCTTCCGCGACAACCCGAGCGGGCCGTTGGCCGAGCGCTGGAGCCACTCCGCGGGCTGCCGCCGGTGGTTCAACGCCGTCCGCGACACCCGCACCCACGACCTTCTCGCGGTCTACCGCCTCGACGAGCCCAGGCCGGTGCTCTCATGACCCGGCTGTCCGGCGTCCCGCTCAAGTTCACCTTCGACGGCCGCGAGCTGACCGGTTTCCTCGGCGACACCCTGGCGTCCGCGTTGCTGGCCAACGGCATCCACCGGGTTGCGACCAGCATCAAGTACGGACGGCCGCGGGGCATCGTGGCCGCCGGCGTCGAGGACTCGAACGCCTTGGTGCAGATCGAAAAGCCGTTCCCGGAGCCGATGCTGAGCGCGACGACCGTCGAGCTGTACGACGGCCTGGAGGCCCGAGGCCTGCGCGGTCAGGGTCGGCTCGCCACCGAGCCGGACCCGGCGCGGTACGACGCCAAGCACGCCCACTGTGACGTCCTGGTCATCGGCGCCGGGCCTGCCGGGCGCGCCGCCGCTGCCTCGGCAGAAGGGCGAGTGCTCCTGGTCGATGATCAGCCCGGCGGCGAAGCTCCGGAGGGTGTCCGGTTCCTCTCGCGCACCACGGCGTTCGGCATCTACGACGACGGGTTCGTGCTCGCCCTGGAACGGCGAGGTGAACCCGCCGCGCCCGAGCGGATCTCGCGGCAGCGGGTCTGGCGGATCCGGGCGAAGCGGATCGTCATCGCGACCGGCGCCCACGAGCGGCCGATCGTGTTCCCGGACAACGACCGTCCGGGCATCATGCTCGCCGGTGCCGCGCGGACGTACCTGAACCGCTACGGCGTCCTCGCCGGACAGCGCGTGGTCGTGTTCACCACCAACGACTCCGCCTACGAGGCCGCCTCCGAACTCGCCGAGGCCGGGGCCGAGATCGTGCGGATCGTCGACGCCCGCCAGGGCTACGGCGTGATCGGCACCGATGGCGGCGCCGACGGGCACATCACCGCCGCGCACATCGCGAAACTCGGCGAGCTGCGGGGCGAGCGGGCCGGGTGCGACCTGCTGCTCGTGTCCGGCGGCTGGAACCCGGCCGTGCACCTGTTCAGCCAGGCCCGGGGCAAGCTCCGGTACGCCGCCGAGCTGGGCGCGTACGTCCCGGACGGCGACCTGCCGACGGTGAGCGTCGTGGGCGCGGCCGCGGGTGAGGGGCTGCCGGAGACGAAGGTGCTCTGGCAGGTGCCCGCGCCCGAGTCCGAAGTGGACACCCGGTTCGTGGACCAGCAGCGCGACGCGACCGTGTCGGACGTCCTGCGCGCCACCGGCGCCGGCCTGCGCTCGCTGGAGCACATCAAGCGCTACACGACCATCGGCACCGCGCACGACCAGGGCAAGACGTCCGGCATGCTCGCCGCGGGGATCACCGCCGAAGCCCTCGGTGTCGACTTGGCGACCCAGCGCCCGACGACGTTCCGGCCGCCGTACACGCCGGTCCCGTTCGCCGCACTCGCCGGGCGAAACCGTGGTGACCTGCACGATCCCGTGCGGGTCACGACGATCCACCCGTGGCACGTCGAGCACGGCGCCGAGTTCGAGAACGTCGGCCAGTGGAAGCGCCCGTGGTACTACCCGCGGCCCGGCGAGTCGATGCGCGACGCCGTCCGCCGCGAGTGCCGCGCGGCCCGCAACGACGTCGCCCTCATGGACGGCTCCACGCTGGGCAAGATCGACGTCCAGGGCCCGGACGCCGGCTGGTTCCTCGACATGCTCTACACGAACATGATGAGCAACCTGAAGGTCGGCCGGATCCGCTACGGCGTGATGTGCGGCGTCGACGGCATGGTGCTCGACGACGGCACGGTCATCCGCGTCGGCGAGGAGCGGTTCCTGGTCACCACGACCACCGGCAACGCGGCGAAGATCCTCGAGTGGATGGAGGAGTGGCTCCAGACGGAGTGGCCGCACCTGCGGGTCTTCGCGACGTCGGTCACCGAGCACTGGACCACGATCCCGCTGGTCGGACCGCGTTCGCGGGAAGTACTCGGCCGCCTGGCGCCGGACCTCGACGTCTCCAACGAGGCTTTCGGGTTCATGACCTGGCAGGACGCCGAGGTCGCCGGTATCCCGGCGCGGGTCTGCCGGATCAGCTTCTCCGGCGAACTGGCGTACGAGATCAACGTCCCGTCGTGGCACGGGCTCGCGCTCTGGCAGGCCACCGTGGACGAAGGAGCCACGCCGTACGGCACCGAGACCATGCACGTCCTGCGCGCCGAGAAGGGCTACCCGATCATCGGCCAGGACACCGACGGCACGGTCACCCCGCAGGACCTCGGCCTGTCCTGGGCCGTGTCGAAGAAGAAGGCCGACTTCATCGGCAAACGCAGCTTCGCCCGCGCCGAGAACAACCGGCCGGACCGCAAGCAATTCGTCGGCCTGCTGCCGGTCGACCCGTCGGTGCTGCTGGCGGAGGGTTCGCAGGTCATCGAATCCGAGGCGGTGCCGGAGCCGCCGGTGCGGATGCTCGGCCACGTCACCTCCAGCTACGACAGCGCCGCCCTCGGCCGGACCTTCGCGCTCGCTCTGGTGCGCTCGGGCCGTGAGCGGATCGGCGAAACGCTGTACGTGCCGGTCGGGGACCAGGTCGTGCCGGTGACCGTGACCGAATCCGTGCTCTTCGACAAGGAAGGAGCCCGCCGTGACGGTTGACGTGGTCGAAGAACCGTTCCGCACCCAGCTCACCGTCCGCCTCCGGGAGGGGCAGACCCTGCTCGGCGTCGACCTGCCCGGGCCGTGCACCTTCACCAGCGGCGACGGGGTCGACGTCCTCTGGATGGGTCCCGACGAGTACCTGGTGCTCGCCGGACCCGGCCGCCAGGCCGAGCTGGAAGCCGTGCTCCGGGACGAGGGCGCGGCGGCCGTCACCGACGTCTCGGCGCAGCGGAACGTCGTGCGGCTGACCGGGGCGCACGCGGCCGAGGTGCTGGCACACGGGTGCTCGATCGACCTGGAGATGTCACCGCCGGGTACTTGCGTGCAGACCTTGCTGGCGCGTACCGGGATCGTGTTGATGGTCCGGGAAGACGGCTTCACGATCCTCGTGCGGCAGTCTTTCTCGGGCTACTTCCACGCGTGGCTGGCCGACGCGAGCCGGGAGTACGTCTCGTGACCTTCACCCTGACGCTCAAGTGCCCGGAACGCTCGGGCATCGTGCACGCCGTCACGACGTTCCTGGTCGGGCAGGGCTGTGACATCGTCGAGCACCAGCAGTTCGACGACGACGTCCGCGGCTCGCTGTTCCTGCGCACGTCGTTCACCCGCACCGAACAGACCACAGTGGACGATCTGACCCGGGCGTTCGCCCCGGTCGCCGGTGACTTCGGCATGGAGTTCGGGTTCTCCGACGGGACGCCGCCGCGGATCCTGGTCATGGTGTCGAAGTTCGGGCACTGTCTCAACGACTTGCTCTTCCGGTGGCGGGCGGGTGGCCTCGGCGCCGAGATCGCCGTGGTCGTGTCGAACCACGAGGACCTGCGGCCGATGGCCGAGGCGGCCGGCGTGCCGTTCGTGCACGTCCCGGTCACGCCGGAGACCAAGCCGGAGGCCGAGCAGCGGCTCCTCGACCTCGTCGGCGAGTACGAAGCGGACCTGATCGTGCTCGCCCGGTACATGCAGGTGCTGTCCAACGAGCTGTGCCAGAAGCTCGAGGGCCGCGCGATCAACATCCACCACTCGTTCCTGCCCGGCTTCAAGGGTGCCAAGCCTTACCACCAGGCCTACGACCGCGGCGTCAAGTACGTCGGGGCGACCGCGCACTACGTCACCCCCGACCTCGACGAGGGCCCGATCATCGAGCAGGAGGTCCAGCGCGTCGACCACACGTACTCGCCGCGCGAGCTGGTGACCGTCGGCCGCGACGCCGAAGCCCTCGCCCTCTCGCGCGCGGTGCGTTGGCACTGCGAACGCCGCGTCCTGCTCAACGGCAACAGCACTGTTGTGTTCCGGTAGAAGGAGTTCCGCCATGAGTGCACCGAAGGTCGTGATCATCGGCGCCGGCATCGTCGGCGCGAACCTCGCCGACGAGCTGACCGTCCGCGGCTGGACCGACGTCACCGTGCTCGACCGGGGCCCGCTGCCGCGCACCGGCGGGTCCACTTCGCACGCGCCCGGCCTGGTGTTCCAGACCAACGCGGCCAAGGCGATGACGGACTTCGCGAAGTACACCGTCGAGAAGCTCAAGGCCTTGGACTGCTTCCTCCAGGTCGGTGGCATGGAGGTCGCGACGACCCCGGCGCGCTGGGAGGACCTCAAGCGCAAGCACGGCTGGGCGACGTCGTGGGGCGTCGAGGGGCAGCTCATCGACGCCGGCGAGTGCGTCCGGCGGTGGCCGCTCCTCGACGGTTCGCGGATATTCGGCGCGCTGCACGTCCCGACCGACGGGCTCGCGCGGGCCGCGAAGGCCGTCGAGCTGCTGATCTCCCGCGCCACCGAACGGGGCGCGCGGTTCGTCGGTGCGACCCGCGTGACCGACGTGCTCCAGAACGGCGGGCGCGTCACGGGCGTCCGGACCGACCAGGGCGACTTCCCGGCCGACGTGGTCGTCTCGTGCGCCGGGTTCTGGGGCCGCGAGATCGGCGCAATGGCGGGCATGGACGTGCCGCTGCTGCCGCTGGCCCACCAGTACGTCAAGACCGGGCAGGTCGCGGAACTCGCCGGGCGCAACAGCGCTGATGCGTTCTCGGCGGGAAAGAGTGCCTCGAACGGTGAGGAGGTCGAGGCGAGCCTGCCGATCCTCCGCCACCAGGACCAGGACCTGTACTTCCGCGAGCACGTCGACCGGCTCGGCATCGGCTCCTACGCCCACCGCCCGATGCCGGTCGAGGAGTCCACTTTGGATCCGGCGGTGACCGAGACCGCCATGCCCTCCATGTTGCCCTTCACGGAGGACGACTTCGCGCCTTCTTGGGAACAGAGTCAGCTGCTGCTCCCGGCGTTGCGCCAGACGAAGGTCGAAGAGGGCTTCAACGGCATCTTCTCCTTCACCCCGGACGGCCAGTCGCTGGTCGGCGAGTCGGCCGACGTCCGCGGCTTCTGGCTGGCCGAGGCGATCTGGGTGACGCACTCCGCGGGCATCGCGAAGGCGGTCGCCGAACTGCTCGTCGACGGGCATTCCGAAGTGGACACCCACGACATCGACGTCCACCGCTTCGAGGACGTCCAGCTCGCGCCTTCGTACGTGAGCGAGACGGCGCAGCAGAACTTCGTCGAGGTCTACGACATCCTGCACCCGTTGCAGCCCAAGCTTTCCCCGCGAGACCTGCGCGTGACGCCGTTCCACGCGCGGCAGCGCGAGCTGGGCGCGGTGTTCCTGGAGGCGGGCGGCTGGGAGCGGCCGCACTGGTTCGAGGCCAACGCGCCGCTGCTGAAGAAGCTCCCGCACGACGCGCTGCCGCCGGCGCGGGACGCGTGGTCGGCGCAGTTCCACTCGCCGATCGCGGCCGCCGAGGCGTGGCAGACGCGCAACGGCGTCGCGCTTTACGACATGACACCGTTGAAGCGCGTGGAGATCAGCGGACCGGGGGCGCTGGCGTTCCTGCAGTCGCTGACCACCAACCAGCTGGACAAGTCGGTCGGCTCGGTGACGTACACGCTGATGCTCGACAACGCCGGCGGCATCCGCAGCGACGTCACCGTGGCGCGGCTCGAACCGGAGCTGTTCCAGGTCGGGATCAACGGCAACATCGACGTCGACCACTTCACCAAGCACGCGCCTCCCGGGGTGCAGGTCCGGGACATCACCGGCGGGACGTGCTGCATCGGCGTCTGGGGTCCGTTGGCGCGGGACTTGGTACAGCCGCTGTCGCGTGAGGACTTCTCGCACCAGGGTCTCAAGTACTTCCGGGCCCGGCGCGCGCGGATCGCCGGGGTGCCGGTGGTCGCGATGCGACTGTCCTATGTGGGCGAACTCGGCTGGGAGATCTACACCGGCGCGGACAACGGCCTGCGGCTGTGGGACGCGCTGTGGGCGGCCGGGCAACCTCTCGGCGTCATCGCGGCGGGGCGGGCGGCGTTCAACAGCCTGCGGCTCGAAAAGGGCTACCGGCTGTGGGGCACCGACATGACCACCGAACACGACCCGTACGAGGCCGGCGTCGACTTCGCGGTGCGTCCGGCGAAGGGGGAGTTCCTGGGGCGGGACGCGCTCGAGGGCCGGACGCCGTCGCGGCGGCTGCGGTGCCTGACGATCGACGACGGCCGCACGGTCTTGCTGGGCAAGGAACCGGTGTTCGTCGACGGCGTGGCCGCGGGCTACGTCACGAGTGCGGCGTACGGGTACACCGTCGGCCGGCCGATCGCCTACGCGTGGCTCCCGGCGTCGGCGGACATCGGCAGCGGCGTGGAGATCGAGTACTTCGGCCGCCGGGTCGCGGCCACCGTGGCCGCCGAGCCACTGGTCGACCCCGGCATGGAACGGATCCGGCGGTGAGGCATGCGTGACCAGATCTTGAGCGACTACCTGAGGGCCCTCGCGTCCGAGGGTTCCCCCGGCGGGGGCGCGACGGCGGCGCTGCACGTCGCCCAGGCCGCGGCCCTGGTCGGGAAGGTGTCGGCCGACGGGCGCGAAGCCGGTGCGCTGAGCATGCACGCGTTGCGCCTGGCCGAGAAGGAGGCCCACGCGGCGGCCGTCCTCACCCGGGCGCACCGGCTGCCGCCGGGCGAGGCGCGGGAGTCCGCGGTGGTCGAAGCACGCCGTCACGCGTGCGAACGGGCGGCGGAGGTGATCGCCGCCGCGGCGGCGGTGCTGGACCTGGCGGAGCGGGTGCCGCCAGGTCGCCGGGTGGGCACCGACCTGGCGGCCGTGGCGGAGGCGGCACGAGCGGCGGCGGTGACCGCCGGGCTGAGCGTCGAGGTCCACTCCGGCGTGCCCGTCCCGCCCGAGGTGGCCGCGGTGCGCGAGCGGGCGGACCGCCTGACGGCGACGATCCGGAAGGCGGTGGTCCCGGCGTAACACCGGTCACGTCGGGCCGCACGCGGCTCTCGAGGTGGGTAATCCACAGCAAGTCCACGGAAGCGCACCAGGAAATTCTCAGGAACGGGGCGTTTCCTGGTACGGGCCGGAGGCTTGTCGAGAGCTGGAGCTGTGCATGAGCGAGTACGACCGAGGACCGCGGGACGGCGGCGAGTACCCGTACGGCTACGGCCAGGGCGGCGGCTACTCGCCGGACTACTACGGCCGGAACGGGTATCCGCAGGAGCAGGGCCACCAGCCGTACGACCAGCAGGAGCAGAGCTACCAGCCGTACGACCAGCCCCGTGACCAGTGGGGACGCCCGTACCAGCCCTACACGCAACCGATCTACGCCTACCCGCAGCCCGCCTACCAGCCGCCGCCGCGCCGGCGGCATCCGCTGCGCGCGCTGACGGTCGCGATCGTCGCCATCGCGCTGGCCGTGGTCGCCGGGCTCGGGATCGGGCACCTGATCTCCGGGACGCCCACCGCGGGCGGCAACCAGAACTTCGGCTTCTCCGGGCAGCCCACCGCGGCCAAGACCGTGCTCGACGTCGACGCCGTGTCGGCCAAGGTCAACCCGGCCATCGTAAACATCAACACCGAGCTCGGCCTGCAGGGCGCGGCGGCGGCGGGCACCGGCATCGTGCTCACCGCCGACGGCGAGGTGCTGACCAACAACCACGTCGTCGCGGGCGCGACCAGCATCAAGGTCACCAGCATCGGCACCGGCGACACCTACCAGGCGGACGTCGTCGGCTACGACCGCACCGAGGACGTCGCGGTCCTGCAGCTGCGGGGCGCGTCCGGGCTGCCCACCGCGTCGATCGGCGACTCGTCCACGGTGCAGGTCGGCGACCAGATCCTCGGGCTGGGCAACGCCGGCGGTCGGGGCGGCGACCCGGTGCCCGCACCGGGCACGGTGACGGCGCTCGACCAGTCGATCACCGCCTCGGACGAGTCCAGCGGGTCCTCCGAGCAGCTCACCGGGCTGATCCAGGTCCGGGCGAACATCGAGTCGGGTGACTCCGGTGGCCCGCTCGTCAACGCGGACGCCCAGGTCATCGGGGTCGACACCGCCGCGTCCACCGGCTACCAGCTGAACGGGCGCCGCAGCGGCGGTGCCGGCCAGGGGTTCGCCATCCCGATCAACCAGGCCGTCGACATCGCCCACAAGATCGTCGCCGGGCAGGCCACCGCCAAGATCCACATCGGCAAGACCGCGTTCATCGGGGTCTCGGTGTCGGACGGCCAAGGCGGCGCGAAGGTCCGCGAGGTCGTCCAGCGCGGGCCGGCGCAGAAGGCGGGCCTCGCGGCCGGGGACGTGATCACGGCCATCGACGGCAAGCCGACCGCCTCGGCGACGGCGTTGACGAACGTGATGGACACCCACCACCCGGGCGACCAGCTGACGCTGACGGTGGCCGGCGCCACCGGCGGTCAGCGGCAGATCCAGGTCAAGGCCATCGAAGGGCCGGTGGGCTGCCTGCGGCCGTGACGCGGGAACCACGGTGGTGGTT
>NZ_JBHVXZ010000211.1:0-10135 GCF_042881395.1 Amycolatopsis sp. NPDC058278
CCGGACACCGGCCCTTCGGACAAGCCACAACCCGAACCTGCCGCCGCCCAGCCTACCCCCGCCAGGATCGCCCCTTGACATAAAGGGGAGCCATGCTTGATACCGCGTGGCCTCCCACCACCTTCGCCGGCCGGCTGACCACCGCCGAGTTGGACTGGACGCTGACCACGGGCAGCGAAGTGCGCTACGAGGTCGGTGAGTGCCTGACGACCGGGGACGAGGTGCTGCTGATCTGCCACGGCGAGGCCAAAGTGGTCGCCGAAAGCGAGTCGGGCCAGCGACTGCTGGGGTTCCGCGGTCCGGGAGACCTGGTCGGCGAGCTCGCCTATCTCGCCGACCCGCAGTGGGTACCTTCGGTGATCGCACTCCGGCAACGGCCGGTGTCCGCCGTCCGCCTCGACCGGGACCGGTTCACGGCATTCCTCGACACCCACCCTCGCGCCGCGCTGGTCCTGGCACGGACGATCGCGGAACGGCAGTGTGCGCTGGAGCGCAGCCGCCTCGTGCCGTCCAGCTTGCCGATGGAACGCAGGGTGTCGGCCGTCCTGGCCGAGCTGGCCTGGTTGTCCGGCGCCGGCTCGCGTTCGGTGGACGTCGACATCCCCCTGACCCAGCTCGAGATCGCTCAGCTCTTGGACGTCGCCCAGGTCTCGGTCCAGCGGGCATTGCGCGCACTGGCCGCGCAGGGACTGGTCCGGCCCGGCTATCGCAAGATCCGGGTCTGTTGTCTTGCCTGCTTGCAGGATGCCGCCGTAAACCTCGTCGTCGGGACCTGCCGCCATTGAAGGACGCCGCTTCCGGACGAAGTTCGAGGGAATGTTGGGGTTGGTCACTGTCAAAACCGGCAGCTCGCCGCGCCGGATGGGCCGTCACCGAGAAGCCCAGAACGGTCGGGGATTCTCACCGAAGTGCGCATCCGGGCGAATTCGACTGCGACCCCCCGAGGCGGGAAGTGAGCGTTGAGGCCGCTGAGGTTGGGCACGATCCACCCGCGCGCTGCTGAGTGTCGCTGCTGCGGATCGAGCTGGGCGCCCGGCGTTGCGAACGCCGTCCGCCATCCGGTCACGCTCAGCATCGCCGGCCGCGGCAGGAAATGCGGCATCGCTCTCGCGCATCGGTATTCTTTCGCCGGGGAAGGAGTTCCCGGTACGTGCTCACGGATTGTACGTGGGCGCGGAGAGCGGTGGTTCGCTGCGCTGCCGGCCGAGCTTCGACGAAGGAAGACCACCACTGGTGATGATCATGCTCGTGCCGGGTGGAGGACAACCGGCACGAGCGCGCTCCGGCCAGCGTGGGCCAGCAGCTCGTGGGGCAACTGACCAAGCGGCTGGTCGAGTCCGCGCTCGACGGCGAGGGGCGGTCGCTTGTCCTGTTGCGGCGATGAGCCGCCAGACCTCGGCGGGATCGGCCAAGCGGCGATCAGCGCGACCGCCTTACCGCCTGTGGATACGATGGTGTCGCGATTTTGCTCGCCTGATCCCGCTCGTCGAGCCCGTGACGGGCCCAGGAGTTCCGCGCTGCCGGTTCGTTGTAGCTCATGGGAATCGGTTTGTCCGTCAGCTGACGACGAGGACCAGTCGCCCGCGGACGTGGCCGGTCTCGCTCGCCTGGTGCGCTTCGGCGATGCCGGCGAGGGGGAAGGTGCGCTCGACCGGCAGCCAGAACTCGCCGGCTTCGATGAGTTCGCCGATGGTGGTCAGGGCGTGGAACGCGTTGCCGTCGGCGAAACCGTTGCTGAAGTGCACGCCGTGCTGCTCGGCGCCCGCGAAGTCGGCGAGGGTGATCACGTTCTTCGGCTCGCCGCCGGCGAGGGCGATGAGCTCGGGGAGCACGCCATTGCCGGCCACGTTGAGCGCGACGTCGACGCCATCGGGAGCCAGGGTGCGGACGCGGTCGGTCATCCCGTCGCCGTAGGTCACCGGTTCCGCGCCCAGCATGCTCAGGAAGCCACTGTTGCGCGCGCCGGCGGAGCCGATCACCCGCGGGCGACGGCGAGCTGGACGGTCGCGGTGCCGATCCCGCCCGAGGCACCGTTGACGAACAGGGTGGTGCCGGCGGCGACGTGGAGCTGGTCGAGGCCGCGGGTGGCCGTCTCCAGGGCGACCGGATGCCGGCCGCGTCGACGAACCCGAGTGACGGCGGGATGAGAGCCCGGAAGTTCAGCAACGCGTATTCGGCGGCGGTCGCTTGGTCGTCGGAGATGCCGAAGACACGGTCGCCGACGGCGACGTCGGTGACGCCTTCGCCGATCTCGTCGACGACGCCGGCGACGTCGGCGCTGGCACTGATCCCGGCCGCGTGGACCTTGATCCGGACCTGGCCGGGGCCGGGGTGCGGGTCGGGCAGGTCCACGATCTCGAGGACTTCGGGGCCGCCGTACTGCTTGAACTGCACTGCTTTCACGGTGATCGTCTCCTGTCAGACGTTTCGGCTGTGGGGGCCGGGGGTTTCGACGTTGGTGAGCGCATCGGCGTGACCGCGGATCTCCAGGGACCGGACTCGCCAGGGGTTCGTGCTGGGGACGTCGTCGATGACGAGCGCGATGCGTCCGTTGTCGGCGACGTTGCGGAACCGGCGGCTCTTGCGGAGGTTGAGCCCCATCAGGTCGATGGTCTGCGTGTCGGGGTTGTAGGTGAAACCGATCGGGCTGACCTGGAGGGTCCCTTCGGGCCGGGCGGTCGCCACCCGGCACAGCGGCTGGTCGGCCAGGTACCGGGTTTCCTTGTCGGTGAACACTTGTCTCCTTGGGTCGGTCAGTGGATGAGGACGGGTTCGGCCTCGGGATCGACAGTCAGGGGGCCGCTGAGGAAGAGCCCGGCCGAGAGCACCGCGCCGCCGAGGAATAGTGCGGCGGCGATCCGGAACACGACGTGGTAGCCGGCGAAGGTGGCTTGGGCGATGGTGTCGGGGTCGGTGGCCGTCCCGGCGTGGGCGGCGAAGTGGCCGGCGGTGGCGGTCGCGCCGAGGGAGCTGAACACGGCCAGCCCGATCGAGCCGCCGACCTGCTGGGTGATGTTGGCCAGCGCGGACGCGACCCCGGTTTCGTGAGGCAGTACTCCGCTGGTCGCCGCGTTCTGGCCCGGTCCGAAGATCAGGCCGAGACCGAGGCCGATGACGAGCAGGGCCGGGAGCACCCCACCGGGATACGTCGAGCCGGCGTCGATGCCGGTGAGCAGGACCATGCCGACGGCGGCGAGGAGGCTGCCGATCGGGACGATCGGGCGGGGGCCGACGCGGGGGAGCAGCACCGCCCCGGAGACCACCGCGCCCGCCATCACCAGGACGGCCATGGGCAGGAACGCCAGGCCGCTCTGCACCGGCGTGAACTTCAGGGTTTGGGCCAGGTAGTAGGTGACGAAGTTGAACACGGCGAAGCCGCCGGTGCCGGAGATACCGATCGTCAGGTAGGCCGCGCCCCGGTCGCGGTCCAGCACCACCCGCAGCGGCAGCAGCGGATCCCGGACCCGCCGCTCGACCAGGACGAACGCGACCACGAGCAGCACACCGAACCCGGCCGGGCCGAGCGTCCACGGGTCGGTCCAGCCGAGGGAGGCGGCGTTGCCGAGTCCGTGCACGACGCCGAACAGGCCGAGCAGGGCCAGGACGGTGCCCGCGAGGTCGAGCTGGGTGCGTTCGGGCGCGCGCGGTCGACGAGGAAGACCAGGGCGCCGGCGATGGCGATCGCGGTGATGACGACGTTGACGTAGAGGCACCACCGCCACGACAGGTTCTGCGTGAGCACCCCGCCGAGCAGCAGGCCCAGTGCGCCGCCGGCGCCGGAGATCGCCCCGAAGACGCCGAACGCGCGGCCGCGCTCGTCGGCGTCGTCGGCGAAGGTCACCGACACCATGGACAGCGCGGCGGGGGCGAGGACCGCGGCGAAGGCGCCTTGGGCGATGCGGGCGATCAGCAGGAGGGTGAACCCGTCCGCGGCGCCGCCGAGCGCGGAGGCGGCCGCGAAGCCGAGCATGCCGATGACGAACAGCCGTTTGCGGCCGTAGAAGTCGCACAGGCGGCCGCCGAGCAGCAGCAGGCTGCCGAACGCGAGAGCGTAGCCCGTCACCACCCATTGGCGGCTGTCGTCGGAGAACGCCAGGTCGTGCTGCGCGGTGGGCAACGCGATGTTGACGATGGTGGCGTCCAGGATGACCGTCAGCTGGGCGAGGCTGAGGACGACGAGCGCGAGCCACCGGTTCGGGACCTCTGGCTTCGCGACGCGGCGCCGCGTCCGCCGCGGCGGAACACGCCGCTGACCTTGACGCGGATCATCGACGCGGCGATCGCCGAACTCGACGCGGCGGGAGTGGAACGGCTGACGATGCGCAAGCTGGCCGAGCGGCTCGAGGTGACCTCCACCGCGCTCTACTGGCACGTCGCGACCAAGGAGGACCTGCTCGACCTCGCGCTCGACCACGTCGTCGGGGAAGTGCCGGTTCCCGCCCCCGACGGGAGACCCCGGGCGGGGCTGCGCGCGTTGCTGATGGACTGGCGGGCCGCGATGCTGGCGCACCCGTGGTCACCCGGACGCTCGCGGGGTTCGTGCTCGATGGCGGACGCCACCTGGCGCCGGCTGGACGATCCGGCCGCGATCGCCAAGGTGCGCGCGCACATCCTGGACTCCGCCGAGCGCTATCCCACGCTCAGCACGTCCGGGTTCGTCGATGCCGGCTGGTCGGACGCCGAGCGGTTCGCCTTCGGCTTGGACCGGGTGCCCGACCGGCTTCTCACCACGAGCTGAGACGCCTGCCTACCGCCACCAAGGACGATGGCGCTGGGCCGCCACCACGCCGGCCGGCTCGACGAGTTCGGCGAGACGGGCGGAGATGTGCTTGATGTGCTCGTGGACCCACAGCGCGCAGGCGAGGTCGCGCACCGAGGCGCCGGGCTGCTGGAGGAGGTCCGGGAAGGCGGGCGGGGCGAGCATGGGGACGTCACCGTGGTCGGTGCGGTCCAGGCGGGAGGCCAGGTGGTCGTACCAGGCGGCGAGCTGGCCCGCCTGGTCGCCGAGGAGCCGGCGGAACGGGTCCGGCTCGACGTGGGGGTTCGGGAGCCCGGCCAGCGAGTGCGCGGTGAGCCGTGAGCGGACGGTCCCCATGACCAGCCGCCACAGGTCGGGCTTGGGGACGTGCTTGGTGCCCTGCTCGCTGAGGAACCCGCGGAGCGCGTCGTCGAGGCGTGCTCCGGCCGCGGTCGCCGCGGCGGGAACGGGTGGGTCGTGCCGGAGTCCGAGCGCCCAGTTCGCGGCCGCGGCCAGGTACGCGCCGCCGGCGCGGAACGCGTCGGCGAGGTCGTCGGCGACCACGGCCCGGGCGCCGCGGGGCCAGAACAGCGCGCCCACCACCAGGCACACCGCGCAGCCGATCGCGACGTCCTCGATCCGCACGACACCGATCTGCCAGCCGGCCGGCGCGAGCAGGTTGAACAGCACCGAGACCGTCACCGTGAAGGCCGCTTGGCCGGCGGTGAAGGGCAGCGCACCCGGCGCGTAGCCGGCGACCAGCACCGCGATCGGGAGGGCGATCCACAGCGCGGGCGCGCTGGTGCCGATGACCAGCAGCAGCAACGCGCCGACGACGACACCGAGCGCGGTCCCGATCAGCGCCCGCAGCGCGGTCGACCCGGTCGCCGCCGCGTTGCCGCGCAGCACGGACAAAGTGCCCAGCACGACCCAGAACCCGTGCTCGACGCCACTCGCCCCGGCGACGACGACCGCCGCGGCCAGCGCCACCGCGCCGCGGAGGCTGTTGACGAACCACACCGACCGCAGGCTCGTGTGCGGCGAAGCTACGCGGGCCAGCGAGGCCACGGAGCGCCCGCCGGGAAAGCGGGTCCGCCGTCCGCCGGGGACCGCGGCGCGGGCTTCGGTCACCGCCTCACGGACGGCGAAGGCGCCGGTGCGGGCGTGGAAGGACAGGTGCACCGCGTCGACGTAGCCGGGATCGCCGGATCCGAGCGCGCGCAGCCGTTCCACGCTCGCCTGGACCCTGCGGTCCAGCTCGCCGGCGTCGAAGGAACCGGGCCGGCCGGCCAGCAGCCGGGAAACCTCGCGCAGGCCGGCGCTGGTCTCGGCGAGCAGCTCCCGCTCGACCTCGGGTGCTCCGCTCAGGTCCGGGTACTCGCTCGTGGTGTCGGCGATGACCGAAGCGCACCATTCGAGCAGGCCCACCAAGTTGTCGAGAGCCTGGTCTTCGGCGGCCAGGCCGGTGGGGCGGTAGGGCGTCGCGGTGAATTCGTCGATCAGGTGGTGCTTGGCTTCGACCGCCGCTTCGTGCGCCGTGGCCACGCCCGCGCCGCCGCCCAGGGCCGCGTCCAGGTGGTCGGCCAGCGCGCCGGCCGCCCGCGCCGCCGCGTCCCGCAGGGCCGTGGCGGGGGACCGGGGCGACAGCAGCAGGACGGCCGCGGTGCCGACCACCGAGGCCAGCCACCAGCCGCCGAGACGGGCCGGCACCATGCTCATCGTGCCGGGGGAGGCGGCCGGGAGGACGTAGGCGAGCAGCGCGGCGACGCCCCCGGCGGCCGCGTTCGGTCCCGCGACTCCGCCGAAGAGCACCAAGAAGGCCACGACGAGCGTCACGACCGCGGCCAGCGGCAGTGACGCGCTGGCGGCGGTGCCGATCACCAGCAGGACGCTGCCCGCGACGGCGAGTCCGAAGTGGGCACGCAGCTTGTCCCGCCGACCGCCGCCGAAGGACGCCATGACCAGCGTGGCGAACCCGCCGAAGGCGGCGAACGTCGCCACCTGCAGGTCGCCGATCACCTTGATGCTGAACGCGAAGAGGACGGGGACCACCAGGGTGGCCCGGACAGCGCGCAGGGCGGCGGTCGACGACCACTGCGGGATCCAGTCCCGGGGCGTTGCCCGGCGGGTCTTCAGAGCGGGGGAGTCGATCGCCACCGGCCGAGCATAGACGGCGACGGCGGCGCGAACGTCCTGGTGGCGGGACTGCGGCTGATCAGACGGTGAAGCGGTCGGGATCGGCCGCGGCCCAGTCTTCCGCCCAGCCCCGCGGGGGTTCGGACAGCAGCTGCCCGGGCGCGAGCCAGTCGTAGAGCTCCGCGTAGGACAGCACCTGGTGGGGATCGATGCGCCGGCGGAGCATGTGCGGTCGGAGCTCGGCGGGGAACCGGACGCCCATCGACGCCATGATCTGCTGCGCGCCGGTCACCGTGGCGCGCTGGAACCGTTCCACCCGCAGGGACTTGTCTTCGACGTCCAGCGCGCGGGCGCGGCGGGCGTCCTGGGTGGTGACGCCGACCGGGCAGCGGTTGGTGTGGCAGCGCTGGGCCTGGATGCAGCCGACGGCGAACATCATCGCCCGCGCCGCGTTGGTGTAGTCGGCGCCCTGCAGGAGACGCTTGACGATGTCCGCGCCGGTGGCGACCTTGCCGCTGGCGCCGAGCTTGATCCGGTCGCGCAGGCCCGTGCCGACCAGTGCGTTGTGGACGGTGATGAGGCCTTCGGTCAGCGGGGTCCCGATGTGGTCGGCGAACTCCAGCGGCGCGGCGCCGGTCCCGCCTTCGGCGCCGTCGACGATGATGAAGTCCGGCGTCACACCCTCGGCGAGCATGGCCTTGCAGACGGCGAGGAACTGGCGTCGCGACCCGAGGCAGAGCTTGAACCCCGTCGGCTTGCCGCCCGCCAGCTCGCGCATCCCGGCGATGAACCGGACCAGCCCCCGCGGAGTGGAGAACACCCGGTGGTAGGGCGGGGAAATGACGCTTTTGCCTTGGGGGACATCGCGGACGCGCGCGATCTCGGCGTTCACCTTGCCGCCGGGCAGTACGCCGCCGATACCGGGTTTCGCGCCCTGGGACAGCTTCAGCGACACGCACTTCACGGCGTCGTGTGCCGCTTTGTCGGCGAATTCCGCTTTGTCGAAATTGCCGTCGGAGGTCCGGCAGCCGAAGTAGCCGGTGCCGATTTCCCAGACGAGGTCGCCGCCGTGCCGCAGGTGGTACTCCGACAGCCCGCCTTCGCCGGTGTCGTGCGCGAACCCGCCGAGCGCCGCGCCCTTGTTGAGGGCCAGGATCGCGTTCGCGGACAGGGAGCCGAAACTCATCGCCGACACGTTCAGCAGCGCCATGTCGTAGGGCTTCGTGCAGCCGGGGCCGCCGATCCGGACCTTCGGCGGATCGTCGGGCGCCGCCACCGGGGCCATCGAGTGGACCAGGGACTCGTACCCGTCGGCGTAGACGTCGCGTTCGGTCCCGAACGGCTCTTCGGCGTCGGTGCCCTTGGCGCGTTCGTAGACGATGCTGCGGACGTCCCGGTCGTACGGGCGGCCGTCGAAGTTGCGCTCGACGAAGTACTGCTGCAGCTCGGGCCGCAGGGCTTCGAGCAGGAACCGCAGGTGCCCGAGGATCGGGTAGTTCCGCAGGACCGAGTGCCTGCGCTGCGCGAGATCCCAGCACCCGACGCCGGCGAGCAGGAGCAGCGGCACGGCGAGCAGCCACCACAACGGGCCGGCGAACAGGGCCAGCGCGGTGACGCCGAGCGAGAGCAGCGACAACACCGCCACCGCAGCGAATCTGAGCACGGAACCGAAGCTAACGGCGTCCCCGGCCGGGCGCAGGGTGAGGGCGGCGATCACGCCGCCGATGGGGCATTCGTCCCGTGTGCTGCCCGTTCCGCCGATGCGGTGGTGTGCCGTTCGCGGGGGCGGGGTACCCGGCCGGCATGACGTCGATCGGCTACTTCCTTTCGTGCGAGCAGTACGGTCCCCGCGAGCTCGTCGCCCAGGCCCGCGCGGCCGAGCGCGCCGGGTTCCGGCGGCTGTGGATCTCGGACCACTTCCACCCCTGGAACGACGCGCAGGGCCAGAGCCCGTTCGTCTGGTCGGTGATCGGCGCCCTGTCGGAGGCCGTTTCGCTGCCGATCACGTCGGCGGTCACCTGCCCGACCGTCCGGATTCACCCGGCCGTGCTCGCCCAGGCCGCCGCCACCGCCGCGGTCCAGCTGGACGGCCGGTTCGTGCTGGGTGTGGGCTCGGGGGAGGCGCTCAACGAGCACATCCTCGGCGACCCCTGGCCCTCGGCCGGGCAGCGGCTGGAGATGCTCGAGGAGGCGGTCGACGTCATCCGCAAGCTCCACGCGGCGGGGGCGCGCGGCGAGGCGGTGAGCCACCACGGGACGCACTACGAGGTGCAGGACGCGCGGATCTACACCGTGCCGGCCGAGCCGGTGCCGATCTACGTGTCCGGGTTCGGGCCGCAGGCCACGAAGCTCGCCGGGCGGATCGGCGACGGGTACTGCACGGTCGTGCCGGACGCCGACCTGGTCCGGGCCTTCCGCGAAGCCGGCGGCGGGGACAAGCCGGTGCAGGCCGGGATGAAGGTCTGCTGGGACGCCGACGCCGGAGCGGCGCTGGACCGGGCGCACCGGCTGTGGGCCAACGACGTCCTGCCCGGCCAGCTGGCCCAGATCCTCCCGCGGCCGGAGGACTTCGAAGCCGCGACGTCGTTCGTCCCCCGCGAGGCCGTCGGCGAGGCGATCGTGTGCGGCGACGACCCGAAGGCCCACGCGGAACGCGTCCGCCAGTACGTCGACGCCGGGGTGGACGAGATCTACGTGCAGCAGGTCGGCGCCGACCACGAGGGATTCTTCCGCGGCTGGGAGGAGCACGTCCTGCCCGAGTTCCACTGAAACGGTCCCGCTGGGACGGGACACCGGCTCGGAAACCCGGACCTCGGAGGTCGTCCTTCGGGGACAGTTCGACGCCCGGCTTCGCCCACGCCTCGTGGCCGGGCGCCCGTCCCGGCCACGCGGGCCGGACCGCACGCCGCTTCGCCGGCCGGATCTTCGGAGCCGGCGACCGGACCGTCGACAGACGGCGGGGAAGTCTGCCTCTTCGGGCAACGGGCGCAGCTGCTGGACTACCTGGAGGCGCCAACCAGAAGTGGGCGCGCGGCGACACCGGCGGCATCCTCAAATCGAGACCGCCGACGGTGGAACGGCCGACGGCACCGCGGTCCAGATCCACGACTGCACCGGGACCGCCACGCAGCAGTGGCGAGTCCAGGCCGGTGGCGCGGTCGTCAACGTCGGGTCGGCAAGTGCCTCGACGTGAAGGGCCACGGCACGGCCCACGGCACCCCGTTCGTCATCTGGCCGTGCAACGGCGCCGCGACCCAGCGG
>NZ_JBHVXZ010000212.1:0-9765 GCF_042881395.1 Amycolatopsis sp. NPDC058278
CTCACAAGGTCCGATGTCATCACTCACAGTGCCCATCCCGCCGGACCTCGGCCCGGCGTGTCGGGCCGGAAACACCGATCTTGGAACAGTCCCCTTGAGAGGCCGGGAACTCCCACCAGGGAGGGACTTCTCGCGGCGCGTTCGACGGGTCACCCTGGCCAGGGACGGCAAGGTCGTCCCTGGCCACAAAGGATGCCCCCGCCGGATTCAGATATCTTTGTTCGAATTTGGTTCGGGTCGCCGAGGAGGAGACTTTTCTCTCGCCGCACACGAGAGAGAAGTGTCTTCATCAACTCAAGAGGTCTGACGACCCCGCCACATCAGGCGCAGACTAGCCCGCGTGACCAGGCGGTCACAGCGGAGTAAATGTTGTTGGTGGCCAGTTGAACTCCCCGCTGGCGGCCAGTTGGCGGGGAGTTATATGGCCACGCGCCCGGTTACGTAGCGTGGCTCTCGACAGACGTGGCCATAGCCTGTGGAGTGCTGCCCGCCCGTCGGCTGGAGTGGCGTCGATCTGTCGTTTGCCAAGGCCGAGCGACCACCGTGTCGCCAGTCGTGGGGCCACCGACACCAGCGCAGAAGTGGAACGGGTTATTACGCGGTTCGCTGGGCCGCGCGTTCCTGAACGACCGCTTGGCGGCATGACCGTACGTTGGCGTCCGGGTTCGCGTCTCTCGGCCGACTGCCCTGTGTAGGACTACACCGGCCGCCACTTAAGAGTTCGTGATCATGTTGCCGAGCTGATTACCCGCCCGCTCCCGCCGGGGACAGTGGCTCCTCGTGGGTAAGCGCATCGCGGCGGCTGCGCTCATGAGCCCCTCAGGAACCTCAAATAGAACGCTGCGAACACCAGGACGATTCCGACATTCACCATCAGCCGCTCCCAGAAGTGGTTCCTGAAGAACAGGACGTCCACGCCGACCACGACGACTACCAGCGCGAGCACGTAGAGCACGATGATTACCGGTTTTCCCATCCTCTCTTTCTAGCAGTGAGGATGCGTGCAGCAGACGCACGATCAGCGGCGCGCGGATGAACCGCGACGCTCCCATGACAGGTTCCCTGGGTTCTCCCCGTCGCCGGACACGGCGGGCCCGTCGCTGTCACGTCGAGCGTGGTGGTCTCACGACGGCGTCGCCTGGATGGCTGAACCGCCTACGATCCTGGAATGTCCCAAAACAGATCCCCCGAACGGCTGGTGTTCTTCACCGACGCCGTCGTCGCGATCGCAATCACCCTGTTGGTCCTGCCGCTGGTCGAGGCCGTGCCGGACGCCGTCGCGCAGCACCTCGACCCAGCCGAGCTGATCAGCGAGAACCAGTGGAAGATCTACAGCTTCCTGCTCAGCTTCGCGGTGATCGCTCGGCTATGGGTCGTGCATCACCACGTGTTCGAGCAGGTGAAGGCGTACAGCAGGCCGTTGATGGTGGCGAACTTCGGCTGGGTGCTGACGATCGTGGTGCTGCCGTTCCCGACCGAGGTGGCGGGCTTGTACGGCAATGACCGGTTCACCTCCTCGCTCTACATCGGCACGATCCTGGCCGCCTCCCTGTTCCAGCTGCTGATGGTGCTGGTCATCCGGCGCGACCCGACCCTGCGCGACGAAGACAGCGAACTGGCGCGAGCACCGCTGTTCGACACGTCCGTCAACACGGCCTTGCTGGCGGCCGCGTTCGTGGTAGCCGCGCTGGTGCCGCACGCCGGGTACTACATGCTCCTGCTCCTGCTCCTCCCGGCGATCATCACGCGGTTCCGCAAGACCAAGAGCGCTCCAGCCGAGGTGAACGCCTAAGGGATGTCTCGTAACTGTGGTTGTGGTTGGTGGGGCTGGTGTTGCGGTCAGTCGGTGAGGAGGATGTTGTGCAGGTGCGCGATTCCGGAGACGGTGTCGGCGAGCGTGCTGGCGGCGCGGCGGTAGTCGCGGAGGATCTTGAAGTTCTTCATCCGGGACAGGACGTGCTCGACGCGAGCGCGGATGTTGCGGTGGGCGGTGTTGAGATCCTCTTTCCAGTCCGGGAGTTCGCTGCCGTCGCGAGTTTTGCGGTAGGGCATGACGACCGCCGGGTTGCCTTGGTAGCCGCCGTCGGCCATCACAGGCCGATCGGCGAGTTGCTCGGCGATGCCCGAGTCGCGGTAGACGGTGCAGTCGTTGCGGCTGCCCGGTTGTGGGTCACCGGTGGCGATCACCAGCTGGGTCTCGGCGTCGATCGCGACTTGCACGTTGGTGGAGTAGCGGTAGTTCTTCGACGGTGTCGCCAGCCGGTGATCCCGGGTCGGGACCAGGGTGCCGTCCACGATCGCGACGGCTTCGATCCGGCGTTTGCGGACCGGGGCCAGGGCCAGCAGCGGCCCGATCGTGTCGATCACCCGGTGCGCGGCGGAGTGCGAGACCCCGAACAGTGGCCCGATCTGGCGCATCGTCAGGTTCGTCCGCCAGTACGTGGCGACCAGCAGTGCCCGGTCGGCCAGCGGCAACGCCCATTGTCGACCGGGCCGGCCGTCGGCGATCTCGTCCCCGCCGCGCTTCGCGACCAGCCGCACCAGCTTGCGGAACTGGCCGGGCTCCAGCCCGGTGAACGGGGCAATCCACTCCGGCTTCGATGCTGTGATCACCTGCACCACACCAACATGATCGACTACCGGCCCCGCCGGCCCGGCACCGGGTTACGAGACATCCCTTAGCACTTGGACTGCCCGCTGATCGGCAGAAGAGGGCATTCGCGGCAGGAGGAGACCGACGCGCAGGCACCGTCATCGAGAACGGGTTCTTACAACGACGCCAAGCGGCAAAGGTGGTCCTAGTACTCCAGCCGTAGATCGTGATCTTCATGTCTGATTCGCGGCTTGTCGTCGGTAATGGCCGGCTTGGGCTCGGGCCTGGCGGCGGCGTCGCCAGGCGGACCAGGCGAGCCGGTGGGGTACCTCGCGCACGGGCCGGACGGCCAAGGTGATGAACAGTCGCTGGATCTCGTTGCAGGTGAGCGGGATGAGCCCGTCAGGTGCGGGGTGCCGGGCGTGTTCGTCGGCGCGGACAACGGCGAGGAAGGCGTGAGCGAGCTGGCCAGGGTGACCCGGCGGGACCAGGAGGTGTAGCGGCGGACTTGGTGCTCGTCGAGTCCGGCCCGGCCCTTTCCGGACTGGAAGGTCTCCTCCACCCGCCACCTTGATCCAGCGACGCGGACCAGGGTGGTCAGGGGTACGGGGGCGGGTGAGAAGCAGCGGTGGTAGGCGAGTTCACCGGTGGTCCGGTTTCGGCGGATCAGCAGCTGGCGGCTGCCGGGACGGGGTTCGGCCAGGTCGATGACGGCCCAGTCGTAGAAGCGGTGCCCCGTGGCACCAGTCTCGTCGGCCACCAGCACTGCACCCTCGTCGTGCAGACGCTCCAGGACGTACTCGCGCACGTCATCGCGCACGGCGTCGGCATCCCACCGCAAGATCGTTAGTCTTCACACACCGATGATCAGCGGTGGCCGCAGCCTTCCCGCAGCCGACCCACGAGCAAGATCAAGGTCTATGGCTAAAGGTCACGCTGGTACCAAGTGCCTGACTTGCCGCCGAGATCGGCCGGGGTGGCAGGGCCGACCGGGACGAACCCGGCCTTGGCCAAGACCTTCTGGGACGCGGCGTTGTCGTCGGAGGTGGCCGCCCGCAGTGTGCGCAGCCCGTGCGTCGCCGTCGCCATCCGGCACAGCTCCCGGACGGTCGCGGTCGCCACGCCGCGGCCGGCGACCTGCTCCGCGACCCGGTAGCCGAGTCTGGCGGTGCCGTCCTCCAAGTCGTACAGGTTGAACCTGCCGAGTACCGAGCCGTCCTCGGCGACGAGCACGTAGAAGACGCAGATGCCGGCCTCCTGCTCGGCCAGCGAGGCGTTGAACCAGTCGGTGAACTGGTCGAAGAAGTCGTCGCCGCGGTCGGAGATCGAGGCAGCGAAGTAGGTGCGGTTCTCCAGCTCGAAGGCCAGAACCGCCGGGGCATGGCCGGCATGCAGCCGCTTCAGCTCGGGCATCGCCCGACCCTACCCAGATCGTGCGCTGAGGCCATCTGAGTTTCCGCCAGTGGCAGACAGCCCCAAGACCATGACACATCACGATCTACGGCTGGAGTACTAGCGCGGGCGACACGGTGGTCCCACGACTTGGCAACCGACGGATCCCCGTGCCACTGCGCCGCGCCGGCCGACGAACCTGCTGCGATCACTGACCGTACAACTGGCCGCCAGCGGGGAATCGAACTGGCCGTCCGTCGGTGGCCGTCCACGGAGAATTCCGACTGGCCGCTGACAAAATGTCACGAGCATGAAACTGATCTTGACGACAAGACAATGAGACAACCGCGAAGGTCCAGGTCAAACCCAGATCCATATGTCATCGCCGGTGAGATCCTACAGTCGGTGTAGGATCCCAAAATCGATGACACTGTCCCAAAAAATATTGGCACTGAGATGGCACCAGTGCCCTGACAATTGGAATTGATCATTCCTCGGTGCCGCGCTGGGCCGTTCGAGTGGGACTCCGCGACGCGCCGTTGTCGATCAGTCTGCAAACCCAGGTTGAGGTGTAGCCCTGACACCATCGAGCAGCTCACCTGCGGCGGGGAGCATCATGACGGCTGCGTCGAACGGCCTGTCGGCATCTGTTCGAGTCCGGCTTTCAGGTCAGGACCCTGAGGTTGTCGCCCCCCCCGGGCTTGACGTAGATGTTCAAATCCTGGGCACGGCGACGCCCTGGCGAACTTTCCGTTTCCACAAGGAACAGCGTCACTACTCAGGAAGCTACTGGTCAGCGACTGAAGGCAGCCTTGTCATCTACGAGTCGCGACTGGAGCTGGCGCGGTTGTTGTTCGCGGACTTCGACCGGTTGGTGCGCGGCATCGTCGCGCAGCCATTCCTGCTGGAGACCGACATCGACGGCCGACGTCGCCGGCATGTACCGGACTACCTTCTGCTGACCGACTCCGTCCCTGCCGTCGTGGACGTGAAGCCGAGCACGGTGGCCCAAGCGCGGTGCGGAGCACTTGAAGGACGTCGCGCCGTCGCTGCGGATCGCTTTGGAACAGCGCAACACCCCCGTCGTGGTAACGCGGCGTATCTGAATCCCGACCTATCGGTGCGGCAGCCTCCGGGGACCTTTACGCGCTGAGTCCGGTCGAACGTGCATTGGTCGAGCATGTCGAGCGCGGCGAGCTACTCGACCTGGCTGGCGTACATCCCATCAGCGAGGCTACCGAACGTGAATGGGATGAAAGCCGAACGGTCAGAGCGCAGGTAGTGCGGGAAATCATGCGCGGACGCCTCGCTTTGGACCCTGATCCCCACGGCCTGCGCCTCCGGGGAGCCAGAATCGCAGGCCGCGTGGATCTGGAGAATGTCACAAGCTTGGTCTGGCTCGAGCTCCGCGACTGCCTGCTCGACGAAGGACTCAACGCCTGCGACGCGCATCTCCCTGGCCTCACTTTAGAAGGATGTCGACTTAGCCACCCGAGCGAACCCGCCCTCGACGCAGGCAGACTTGTTGCCGCCATGCTCAATAGCGCGCACGCAACAATCTCGGCGCATAGCAAGCGCGGTGCCATTCATCTCTCTGGTGCACGCCTCGGCCTGTTGGACTGCGGCGGGGCGCGTTTGTACAACGACTCCGGTCCTGCTCTGGAGGCGGACAGTCTGCAGGTCGAGCGAGAGGTGTTTCTGAGGGACGGATTCGAGGCGATTGGCGTGGGACCACGTGGCGCATTGTGCTTACGTGCCGCCCATTTGGGCGGCGCGTTGGATTGCGCGGGTGCGCGGGTACGCAACGAATCCGGCCCCGGCCTCGAAGCACGCGTCCTGTACGCCGGCAACGCTGTATTTCTACGCGGTGGGTTTGAGGCGATCGGCGTCGGCGAGGGCGGCGCGGTTCGCCTGATCGGCGCGCACCTCGGCAGCTTGGACTGTGCCGAAGCAAGACTACGCAATGACTCCGGACCCGCGCTGGAAGCTGGCGGCGTGCGGGTTGACAGCAACGTGTTTCTGCGCGATGGATTCGAGGCGATCGGCGCGGGCGAGGGCGGCGCTGTTCGCCTTAGTGGCGGACATTTCGGCGGTCAGTTCGCCTGCGTCTGCGTGAGGCTGCGCAACGACACCGGCATCGCATTGAATGCATACCGCCTGCAGGTCGACGACAACGTGTTTCTGTCCGATGGATTCCAAGCAACCGGCGGGGGCGGGGGCGTCACCATCCTTCTTGTCGGTCTGCGGGTTGGAGGTTTCCTTGCCTTCAATCCGAAGCGGTTGGTGCACCACAACGATCCGCTACGACGGTTAGACGCAGATGGGCTGGTCTACAGCGGGCTGCTCAAGGGGATCGATACCAAGTCGTGGCTGCAACTGCTGCGCGAGGGCACACCAGCCTACGCGGCTCAGCCCTACCAGCAGCTGGCCGCCGCGCACCGCGCGGCCGGGCATGAACACGAGGTACGCCGAATCCTGATCGAACAACGCCGGGCCCAACTTGACCGACACGCGCTCAAAGGTCGAGCCGAACGGACGTGGGCCCGCCTCACTGGGTTGATACTCGGCTACGGCTACCAACCGTGGCGTGCGCTCATTGGTCTGCTGAGCACTCTTGTGGCTGCCGCCATCCTCACCGTTGTTCTTGGCGCTGGCAGCGGTCTCGCTCAGGTTCACACGCCACCTGACTCGACCGCATCGGCCTGCACACTAGTGGACCGGATCGGCGTTGGCCTCGATCTCGGCACGCCATTGATCAGCACTGGCGCTCGCGCCCACTGCGACTATACCAACACTGCTGCGGGCGAGATCCTCACCGTCAGCAGCTGGGTACTGCGACTACTCGCATGGGCGTTCGCCACCCTCTTCATCGCCGGCTTTACCGGAGCCGTCCGCAAAAGCTGAGGACGAACCTTGGATCTGACGTCACTGGTGAGTGCCCTCCTGTGTCCGGCGACCTACGCGAGGCACAGACTCCACTCTGGTCCGACGTCGATGTCGCAGTCCTGACGGAAACATGGCCGGGCCCACCTGCGATGTTCCGATCGTGACCGATGACCGCGCCGCTCGTCCCGGCCCGTTACCCCGGGGTCTATCCCGTGATCGTTTTACAGTCCCTTGACCGCCGGGCTGGCGGGCTGTAGTCCCGGGTCGGACAGTGGTCTGCCGGCGCGACCGGCGGTGCGTCATGTTCGTTGTTTCAACGGGCATGATCTCGACATAGCGGGGCAGACCATAAGCTATGACCACTCGGTCTATGTGCCGACCTCGAGTTGCAACCTGTGCCAGACGCTTGGTTTGTCCAGGTCGGCCTGGTTCGAAATTGATCTGCGGTTCGCGCATGAGACTCCGCCGACCCAGGCCGAACTCGTGCTGATCGCGAGGCCACCGACGACGAAGGCAGCGGTGGGGCAAGTTGTGCTACAACTGCGCGGTCAGCAGATCGGCGGCCTCGATTTGTGGCTGTGCGGGATTGACCGGAGGGGCGTGATCGGTCCGGTGCGGGTCGATGCCTCCTACCGGCGCCGCGGCTTCGGCACGGTACTTGTCGCGGCGGCGCTGGCACGAGGGCCGCGCTATCGGTGGTCGACGACCGCAATTGGCGAGTCGGTGGCAGGGCGGGCATTTTGCGCAGCTCAGTGCTGGCCGGACGGTACGCAGCCGAGTAGTCCGTTCTATTGCTCTCACATGAAGCTCTCGAACGGCGAAGACGTCTAGGCCCAGATAACCACGCCGGGCCGCTGGCGCTACCCCGCCAGCGCCGACTGGTCATCCGTGTTGTTGGCGAGCCCGCGAGGCAGCCCAATGACGCAGACGCTCAGCGATCTCGATCTCGTAGCCGTTTTGGGTGGGCTGGTAGTACGTTTCGCGGTCCATGCCGTCAGGGAAGTAGTCGGCGCCGGAGAAGCCGTCGGCGGTGTCGGGGTCGTACTGGTAGTCCTTGCCGTAGCCGAGGTCCTTCATCAGCCGGGTCGGGGCGTTGAGGATGTGGGCGGGTGGCATGAGGGAGCCGGTGCGGCGGGCGGCGCGGTGTGCGGCGTTGAAGCCGCGGTAGACGGCGATCGATTTCGGGGCGGTGGCGAGGTAGACGACGGCCTGGGCGATCGCCAGTTCGCCTTCGGGGGAGCCGAGTCGTTCGTAGACGTCCCAGGCGGCGAGCGTCTGCTGAACGGCGTGCGGGTCGGCCATGCCGATGTCCTCGGTGGCGAAGCGGACTAGCCGGCGGGCGACGTACAGGGGGTCTTCGCCGCCGTCGAGCATGCGGGCGAGCCAGTACAGGGCCGCGTCGGGGTCGGAGCCGCGCATCGACTTGTGCAGCGCGGAGATCAGGTTGTAGTGGCTCTCCTGCGCCTTGTCGTAGAGCGGGGCGCGCTGCTGGATGTGGTGGGCGAGCGCGGTGGTGTCCAGTGGTGTCTCGATGTCTGGGAGGGCTTGGAGCTGTTCGGTCATGTTGAGGAGGTAGCGACCGTCGCCGTCGGCCATGGCGATCAGGGCGCGGCGGGCGTCGTTGTCCAGGGGCAGCGGGTGGCCGGTGAGCTGTTCGGCGCGGGTGAGCAGGGTGGTCAGCGCGGCTTCGTCGAGGCGTTTGAGGACGAGGACCTGGGTGCGGGAGAGGAGGGCGCCGTTGAGTTCGAAGCTCGGGTTCTCGGTGGTGGCGCCGATCAGGGTGATCGTGCCGTCCTCGACGTAGGGAAGGAAGCTGTCCTGCTGGGCGCGGTTGAAGCGGTGGATCTCGTCGACGAACAGCAGGGTGCCCTGGCCGATGCCCCGGCGTTTTCCTGCGGCGGCGAAGACCTTCCGCAGATCGGCCACGCCGGAGAAGGTCGCCGACACCGGTTCGAAGGTCAGGTGGGTGCCTTCCGCGAGGAGCCGGGCGATGGTCGTTTTCCCGACGCCGGGCGGCCCCCACAGGATGGCGGAGCCGAGGCGCTGCTGGGCGACCATGCGGCCCAGCGGGGCGTCCGGGGCCAGGAGATGGTCCTGCCCGACGACATCTTCCAGCCGCGTGGGGCGCAGGCGGTCGGCGAGTGGCCGGGCGGGCTCCTCGTCGAAGAGCGGCAGGGTCGGTTCGGTCGGTTCCATCGGACTCTCGGATCGGAGGCGGATGTGTGCGGACGCGACAAGCGTTGCACGGGACACGGACGAGCGTGGGGCTCAGCCGCCGGCGGGAAGGCTCGCGGCGCTCATCGAGCCTCTGGGCGGTCGCGTCGCGGCAGTTGCTCGACGACCAGGTCGTAGGAATTCTCGACCGCGTCGACGACCAGTCGCGCGGTGATGCCGGGGCCCGGCCCCAACGAGATCCAATGCCGTTTGTCGAGATAGCGGCCCGGTGTGATCGTGGCGTAGCCGCGTTCTTGCGCGCGGGCGTGTTCGGGTTCGCACTTGACCGTGATGATCTGGTCATCCGGGTCGTCGGTGACGATCAGGAACACCTTGCCCGCCACTTTGTACACGTCCAAGTGCTCGGTGAACGGGTAACCGTGGTCCGTCCCGGGCAGCGCGAGGGCCGTGGCGCGTGCGGCGTCTTGGAGCCGGTCGCCGGCCGCGCTCACCTGGCCGCCCGCGTGCCGCTGCCGTAGGTGTGCGGGTCGACAGGCTGCTCGGCCTTGGGCAGGCCGGAGACCACGAGCAGGTAGGAGTCGGTGACGAGCTCCTCGACCAGCGTCTTGTCGATTCTCTCGCCGTCCTCCAGCGTGATCCAGTGCTTCTTGTTCATGTGGTAGCCGGGGGTGATGTGGCTGTTGCGTTCGCGCAGGGCGAGGGCCTCGCCGGGGTCGGCC
>NZ_JBHVXZ010000213.1:0-9749 GCF_042881395.1 Amycolatopsis sp. NPDC058278
CGGGCCACAGCGTCAAGGGCTCAGAAGCCGTAGACGGTTTCGTAGACCCGCTCGGCGTTGGTCGCGACGAGACCGTTGGCCCACAGCGAGTTCACCCGGCTGCGCTCGGCGGCGTTGGGCACCGCGTTCGTGCAGGACGGGCCGGGGCCGCCACCCGACATCAGCTCGGAGCACGGGCCCGAGTAGTGGTCGGGCAGCCCGAGGGCGTGCCCGGTCTCGTGCGCCGCGATGCGGGTCGGGTTGTACTGGCGGGCCTGGGTGTAGTCGATGAAGATGGTGCCGCTGCCGTGCCCGTTGGTCGAGGCGTAGGAGCCGCGGGGGTCGTTGCCCTCGGTGTAGCGCAGGCTGGCGCCGGAGTTGCGCTCGACGAGCCGGACGTTGGTGACGCTGCGGTTCCAGTTGGCGGCACCGGCGTTGATCACCGAGCGGAACGTCGGTGCGCTGGCGGTGCTGTAGTAGACCGTGGTGACGGCGGCTTCCTGCTCGGTGGCGGCCGACGCGGTGCCCGCGGCGAGCGGGGTCACGGTCAGGGCGAGCGCGACGGCGCCGGCCAGGGCGAACTTCCTCGACATCGGAAGACTCCTCGTGAGGGGACGGGGATTTGCCGGAATTGCGCGCGCTGTCGAGAATTTACCCGGAATACACCTTCGCCGGAGCCGACTAACGTAGGGCGTGGAAAGTGGTGATTTCCCAACACCAAAGTCGGGTTGACAACGGGGCTCGTGGGCGGGCCGGTCACCCGAAGGTGAGGGCCAGGAGCTGCTGTTCGAGCTTCCGCGCGGCGGCCACGTCGATGCCCGCGCCCCACAACGGCGCCGTGCTCGCGCCGTCGGCCGCCGCCACCACCAGGGTGATGACGTCGCCGGGGAGGCCGTCGTCGTGGAGTTCGCGCTCCCACTGCTGCGCGTCCGCGCGGGCCAGCTCGGCGATCTCGGGGATCGAGATCAGCTGGGCGATCAGGGCGATGGTCTCCCGGACCGCGACCTCGTCGTAGGAGGTGTCCAGCGACGCCCGGACGTACGCGCGCGTCAGCCGCCCCGGGGCGGTGTCGGCCGGGTCGAGCGCGGCCCGCACCTCGGTGCGGAACGCGTCCAGCAGGTCCTGGGCGAGCGTGCGCACCAGCGCGTCCTTGGCGGGGAAGTGGTACAGCAGCCCGCCTTTGGACACGCCGGCCGCCCGGGCGATGTCGTCGAGGGAGGCCGACACGCCGCGGGTGCGGATGACCTTCGCGGCGGCGTCGAGCAGGGCCCGGCGCGTCTCCTCCGGGCCGCGCCCGGCTTTGCGAGGCATGCTCAGTCCTTCCCGGACGGAATGGACGGAATGGTACGCCAGGCGATCAGCGCGGCGACGGCGGTGACGGCGGCCGCCGCGAGGGACGTCACCTGCATGGCGCCGGTGAAGGCGTCCCGTGCGGCGCGGGCGAGTCCGGAACCCGGGTCCAGGACGCTCGCGGCTCCGGCGAGCGAGTCGCGGACCTCGCCGGGCACCGGGCCGTCCGGCAGGAACGCGCGGTAGACCAGGTTCACCACCGAGCCGAGGAGCGCGATGCCCAGCGCCGCCCCGAGTTCGTAGGCCGTCTCGGAGATCGCCGACGCCGAGCCGGCCTTGTCCCGCGGGACCGCGGAGAGCACCGAGTCGACGGTCAGCGTCAGCGCCAGTCCGACGCCCAGGCCGACCGGCACCAGCGTCAGGCCCAGCCACCAGTACTGCGGCGCCCGTTCGGCGACCGAGACCAGCGCGAGGCCCAGCGCGGCGACCGCGAGGCCCGCCGCGACGGCCCGGCCCCGCCCGAGCCGCCCGGCGACCACGCCGACGGCGGCCACGACGGCGATCGAGGCCAGCGTCGCGGGCATCTCCGCGAACCCCGCCTGCAGCGGCGAGAAGCCGCGGACGAGCTGCAGGTACTGGGAGAAGAAGAACAGCAGGCCCATCAGCGCGAAGACCGCGATGAAGTTCGCCAGGACCGCGCCGCTGAAGGCGCCGTTGCGGAACAGCGTGACGTCGATCAAGGGAGCCGCGGCCCGCCGCTGGCGGCGGACGAACAGAACGCCGGCCAGCAGCCCGAGCACGGCGGCGACACTCGTCCGGACGTCGAAGCCCGTGCTGACGGCGTGCTTGACCGCGTAGACCAGCGGGACGATCGCGGCCAGCGACAGCCCGGCCGAAAGCAGGTCGAACCGGCCCGGGTCCGGATCCCGGGATTCGGGCAGCAGCCACGCGCCCGCGATCAGGAAGACGACGACGATCGGCACGTTGATCAGGAACACCGAGCCCCACCAGTAGTGCTCGAGCAGCGTGCCGCCGACCAGCGGGCCCAGCGCGATGCCGCCACCGGACCCGGCCGACCAGATGGCGATCGCGCGGGTGCGTTCACGCGGGTCGGCGAACAGCGTCCGGATGAGCGACAGTGTCGACGGCATGATCGTCGCGCCGGCGACACCGAGCAGCAGCCGCGCGACGACGAGCACGCTCGCGGTGGGGGAGAAGGCGGCCAGCGTGGAGGCGAGCCCGAACGCCGCGGTCCCGATGAGCAGCACCTTCTTGCGCCCGAACCGGTCGGCCAGGTTCCCGGCCGTGACGAGCAGCCCGGCCAGGGCGAGGGAGTAGACGTCGCCGATCCAGAGGATTTCGGTGGCGCTCGGCGCGAGTTCGCGGGTGAGCGACGGCACGGCCAGGTACAGCACGGTGCCGTCGACCGCGAGCAGCAGCACGGCGCCGACGAGGACGCCCAGCGCGGCCCAGCGGCGCCGGGGGCTCAACGGCCGGGCGGAGGTCGGCAGGGTGGCGGACATGGACGTTACTATACCGTCTGGACGGTATAGTAAGCCTGGTGAGGCCGCTCACGCGTAGGCTGGAGGCAGTGGAAGGAGGGGACGTGACAGCCGAGGACCTGATGATCGAGTTCGCCCTGGCGCGCCTGGATCACCCCGAGCTCGACTTCGAGGACATCGCCGCGCTCGTCGTCCGCCGGGGCGGCCCGGAGCGGGAGCTGGAGTTCGCCGCCCGCAACCTCGCCGACCGCGGCGAACTGCGCGGCGCCGCCTTCCCGACGGCGGTGGAGTACGTGCTGCGGGTGGTGCTCACCCTGCGCGGACCGTCCGACTAGTCCATTGTGGATCCGGGTTCTGCCCGGGGTGCTCGGGCCGGGCGGTCTTTCGGCCGGGGCGTCTGCTCGTTCTGCGCGCGACCCGGGTGGTCGGACGGCTTCGGCTCCTTCGCCGGGCGCGCGTCCGGTGATCGGAGCGCTCAGGCGTCCCCCGCGGCGCGGCGCAGGCCGCGGCGGTCGAACACCAGCTCGTGCGCCGTGCTCAGGGCCGTCGCGATCGCTCCCGCCAAGACCGCGTCCTCACCCAGCCGGCCCGCCACGATGTCCGGCACCACCGGCGTCGTCGCGGCCAGGGTGCGGCGCATCGGCCCGGCCAGCAGGTCCGTGTTCCCGCCGATGCCGCCGCCCAGCACGATCAAGCGCGGGTCCAGGACCGCCGCCACCGCCGCGACCACGTACGCCAGCTTCTCCGCCTCCTGCTCGACCACGGCAAGAGCCCGCGGATCGCCCGCCCGGGCCAGCCGGAACACGTCCTTCGCCGAACGCGCCTTCGGCACACCGCGGGCCCGGGCCGCGGCCACCACCGCCTGGCCCGCCGCCGCCGTCTCCACCGGGCCGGGGCGCCGCGCGTCCGCGCCCCGGTTGCGCAGGGGACCGAACGGCAGGTCCGCGATCTCGCCCGCCGCGCCGTGGGCACCGCGGAACAGCTTCCCGTCCACCAGCAGGCCCATCCCGATGCCGGTGCCGACGGTCAGGCACACCAGCGCGTCGACGCCCAGCGCCGCGCCGAGCGCGTGCTCACCGACCGCGCACAGGTTCGCGTCGTTCTCCACCACCACGTCCGAGCCCGCGACGGCCGGCGCCGAGGCGAGCTCGTGCAGCAGCCCGCGCCGTTCCCAGCCCGGCAGGTTGGGCGCGCGGTGCACCGTGCCCGTCGCCGGGTCGGGGACGCCGGGCGTGCCGACCACCGTCGACACGACTTCGTGCGGGTGCAGTCCGGCCGAGGACACCGCGCGTTCGACGGATTCGCTGACCGTGCGCACCAAAGCGCTCGCCGAACGGCACCGGTTGGGCTCGTCGAGCCGCGCGACGATGCTGCCTTCCAGGTCCGCGACGGCGATCCGGAGCACCCGCCGCCCGATGTCGACGCCGACGACGTGCCCCGCGTCCGGCGCCGCCTGGTAGACGACCGCCGCGCGGCCCGGGCCGGCCAGGCTGCGCCCGGTGGTCCGGACCAGTCCGTGCTGCTCGAGATCGACCAGGGCCTGGCCCACCGTGGGTTTCGACAGCCCGGTGTCGGCGGCGATCCGGGGCCGCGTCGCTTCGCCGTGCGCGCGCAGCCGGTCCAGTACCAGACGCTGGTTCAACGCCCGCATGTGCGCCGGAGTCCCGACCTGCGGCCCGTTTCGTCCCACGCGTCCTCCTGAGTTGCCGCAAGTTTATCCGCGAACCCTTCCGGCCCGGGGCGTTCTATGTTAAGAAACTTTACTAACTACTAGTCGGAGGCACGTCGTGAGTTCACCCACCCGGTCCGGGGAACCGCCCGCCCTTGAACGCCGGATCGGTCCGCTGCAGGCCACCGCGATCAACATGACCCAGATGTGCGGCATCGGCCCGTTCGTCACGATCCCCGCCATGGTCGCCACCATGGGCGGCCCGCAGGCGATGTTCGGCTGGATCATCGGGGCGATCGTCGCGCTGGCCGACGGGCTCATCTGGGCCGAACTCGGCGCCGCCATGCCGGGCGCCGGCGGCACGTACCTCTACCTGCGCGAAGCGTTCCAGTACCGCACCGGGCGGCTGATGCCGTTCCTGTTCGTCTGGAGCGCGGTGCTGTTCATCCCGCTGATCATGTCGACCGGCATCATCGGCCTCGTCCAGTACCTCGGCTACCTGATCCCCGGCGTCACCGACGACGCGGGCACGACGCCGCTGGGCAAGCTCATCGGCGTCGGCATCACGCTGGTGATCATCCTGGCGCTGTTCCGCAAGATCGGCCAGATCTCCAAGCTCACCACGGTCCTGTTCGTGATCATGCTCGTCGCGGTGCTGACAACGATCGTCGCGGCGTTCTCCCACTTCAGCGCGGCGCAGGCGTTCGCCTTCACCCCGGGCGCGTTCAGCTCCGGCGGCACGGGCACGTTCTGGGGTGGCCTCGGCGCCGGCCTGATCATCGCCATCTACGACTACCTCGGCTACAACACCTCCGCCTACCTCGGCGGCGAGGTGCGGACGCCGGGCCGCACGCTGCCCCGCTCGATCATCTTCTCCATCCTCGGCATCATGGGCCTGTACTTCCTGCTGCAGGTCGGCGTGCTCGGGTCGATCCCACTGGACCAGCTGGAGGAGGCGAAGTCGGTCGCGTCTTCGGTGCTGGAACAGGTCTGGGGCACCGGGACGGCGAAGGCCATCACCGTGCTGATCGTGATCGCCGCGATCGGGTCCGTCTTCGCCGGGCTGCTCGGTGGCTCGCGCGTGCCGTTCGAGGCCGCGCGCGACAAGGTGTTCCTGCCCGTGTTCGGCAAGCTGCACCCCAAGCTGCACCTGCCCACCGCGGGCGTGCTCACCATGGGCGCCATCACGATCCTCGGCTCGCTGTTCACCCTGACCACGGTGATCAACGCGGCGGTCGCGACCCTGGTCATCATCCAGTCGCTGGCCCAGGTCGCCGCGATCGTCGTGCTCCGCCGCCGCCAGCCGGAGCTGAGGCGGCCTTACCGGCAGTGGCTCTACCCGGTGCCCACGGTCATCGCGCTGATCGGCTGGGTCTACATCTACGTCTCCGCCGACTGGCTGTCCATCGGGCTGTCGCTCGGCTGGATCGCCGTCGGCGCGATCGCCTACCTCGGCTACGCCAAGACCGAGCGCACCTGGCCCTTCGGTCCCAAGGAGATCAAAGAGGCCTTCGCCACCGAACCGGAAGGGGTTCAGGCATGACGAAGAAGCTCGCGGCGCTCGCCGCGCTGCTCCTCGTACCGGGTGTGCTGAGCGTGGCCGGACCCGCCGCCGCGCAGGACACACCGGCCGTCGTGAAACCGCACGGGCTCACCACGATCGGCCTGCAGGGCTGGCAGGTCCTCACCACGGCGAGCGTCGGGGACGGCGGCGACAAGGTCTCCACGCCCGGGTACGCCACCCGCGGCTGGCTGCCGGTGCGACCGGACGACGCCGGCGCGCCCGGCACCGAGATCAACGCCCTGGTGCAGAACGGCAAGTGCCCGGACGTCTTCTACTCCGACACCATGCGCAAGTGCTTCGGGTACGTCGACAAGCTCGGGCCCGTCGTGACGAAGCCGTTCTCCGACCCGTGGTGGTACCGCGCCGACTTCACCCCGGACATCCGCCCGGGGCAGCACGCCAAGCTGACCATCCCGGGCATCGTCGGGGAGGGCGACGTCTGGGTGAACGGCAGGCTCGTCGCGACGAAGGACGTCGTGAGCGGCGCGTTCGCCGGGCACACCTTCGACGTTTCGAAGCTGGTCAAGCCGGGCCGCAACACCCTGGCGATCAAGGTCTACCCCAACGACCCGCTGAAGATGTACACCCTCGACCAGGTCGACTGGGGCCAGATCCCGCCCGACAACAACACGGGCATCCAGTTCCCGCCGACCCTCCAGGTCTCCGACGCCCTGACCGGCGACAACGCGCACGTCGTGCAGGACAACGCGCCCGACCTGACCAGCTCGAAGCTCACGGTCAAGCTGGACGTCACCAACAACGCGGCCACCGCGCAGACCGGCGACGCCGCCGCGACGATCACCTCGCCCTCGGGCACGCCGATCGTCGTCAAGCAGCGCGTGACGATCCCGGCGAACACCAAGCGGACGGTCGTGTTCGCGCCGGTGAAGATCGCCCGCCCGCAGGTCTGGTGGCCGTACTCGATGGGCGGCCAGCCGCTGTACACGCTGACCACCGCGGTCTCCCAGGACGGCGTCCTGTCGACGTCGTCGAAGAGCACCTTCGGCATCCGCACGGTGACCTCGCGCCTGGTCGGCAAGTCCGCGCCGCTGCCCGAGGGTGCGCGGCAGTTCACGATCAACGGCCGGGACTTCGTGTTCCGCGGCGGCGGCTTCGCCCCGGACCTGTTCCTGCGCTACGACAAGGCCGACACCGCCCACCAGCTCGCGCTGATCAAGAACCTGGGCTTGACCGGCGTCCGGCTCGAGGGCCACGACATGCCGCCGGACTTCTACGACCAGGCCGACCGCGCCGGTCTGCTGGTGATCGGCGGGTTCCTGTGCTGTGACGCCTGGCAGCCGGAAGACGCCTCGACGCTGACCGAGCGCGACTACCGGATCATGCACGACTCGGCGTACACCATCGCGCAGCTGGAGCGGAACCACCCGAGCGTCTTCAACTACGGCTGGAGCGACAACGAGCCGGTGCCCCGCCAGGAGTCCGAGACGCTGAAGGCGTTCCAGGAAGCCGACTTCCAGGTCCCGGTGATCGCCTCGGCGGAGTACAAGAGCACACCGACGCTCGGCCAGTCCGGGGAGAAGGAAGGCCCGTACGACTGGGTTCCGCCGTCGTACTGGTACGACAGCTCGCACTTCGACCCCGAGGACTCCAGCCGCACCAACGCGGGGGGCGCCTGGGGCTTCGCGAGCGAGCAGAGCGCCGGGCACACCGTGCCGACGCTCGACTCGATCAAGCGCTTCCTGTCACCGGCCGAGCAGGCCAAGCTGTGGCAGGACCCGGCGTACAACCAGTACCACGCCAACTTCGAGCCGGGCCACGGCGATTACGCGTTCGGCACGCTGTACACCCTCGACCAATCGATCGCGCAGCGGTACGGGAAGTGGAACTCGCTGAAGTCCTATGTGGACCTGGCAAACATCGCGAACTACGAGAACACCCGCTCGCAGTTCGAGGCGTTCCTGCACCACTCGACGGACAAGGCCAACCCGGCGACCGGTGTCGTCTACTGGCAGCTGAACAAGGGCTGGCCGACGTTGCTGTGGTCGCTCTACAACGACGACGGCGACCAGGCGGGCGCGTACTTCGGCGCCCAGAAGGCGAACAAGCCGCTGCACGCGATCTACGGCTACGACAACGGATCCGTCACCCTGGACAACCTCGGCGCGGCCACGCAGTCCGGGCTTTCGGTGCAGGCCCGCGTGCTGGACACCGCGGGCAAGGTCCTGGACGACCAGACCGCGTCCGGGCTGAGCCTCGGCAGCCAGGGCGTCAAGACCGGCGTCCTGAAGCCGAAGGTGCCCGCCGAGACGACGGCGCCCGTCCCCGCGCAGGTCTACTTCGTCGAGCTGCAGGTCAAGCAGAGCGGGAAGGTCGTCGACCGGAACGTCTACTGGCTTTCGACGCAGAAGGACGTCGTCGACTGGGCCAAGACGCTGGGCAACCCGCAGGCGACGCTGGCGCAGTACGGCAACCTGCAGGCCCTGCAGAACCTGCCGAAGTCGCAGGTCAGTGCGGTGGCGTCGACGTGTGCGAGCGGCGGCGGCCTGGTCACCACGGTGACGGTCACCAACACCTCGAAGACGCCGGGCGCGGCGTTCTTCCTGCGAGCCGACGTCCGCCGCGGCACGCCGGACGGGCGGGAAGCGCCGGGGGACAACCAGCTCGCGAACGCGACCTGGGACGACAACGACATCACGCTGTGGCCGGGCCAGTCGCAGACGCTGACCGTCACGTACCAGGCGGCCGACCTGCGTGGTGCGGTGCCGGTGATCAGCGTCGACGGGCTTAACACCGGCCGGATCGTGGTGCGGGGGACGGGAGGGACCCACACGTGACGGAGGAACGGATTCTCGGGATCGACTTCGGCGGCACGAAGGTGGCGCTGGGGCTCGCCGATCGCGACGGGACCCTGCTGGCGACCCGCCGGCTGGACACCGACGCGCAGGCGGGGGCCGGGCAGGTGGTGGTGCGCGCGCTCGCCGCGGCCAGGGCCCTCCTGGCCGACGAAGGCGCGGTGCCCGCCTGCATCGGTGTCGTCAGCCCGGGGATCGTGCTGCCGGATCGCATCCTGCTCGCGCCGAACGTGCCCGGGTGGGAGCAGCTGCGGCTGGCCGAGCTGGTGGCCGCGGAGTTCCCCGGCGTGTCGATTTCGGTGGGCACGGACGCGAAGGCGGCGGCGCTGGCGGAGTGGCGCTGGGGCGCGCTGGCCGGGGCCGATCCGGCGGTGTTCTTGTCACTGGGCACCGGCATCGCGGCCGCGGTGCTGGTCGGCGGCCGGCTGCTGACCGGCGCCAACGGAGCTGCCGGCGAGATCGGGTACAACCTGCTCTCGCCGCAGGACACCGAGGGTTTCGCGAGCGGAGCGGCGCCGCTCGAGGAAGCCGTCGGTGGGCGTGGGCTGGGCGGCCGGGCGAGCGAACTGCTCGGCCGCCCGGTCACCGCCGGCGAGCTGTTCGCGCTGGCCAAGGAGAACGTCGAGGCGAAGGAGCTGGTGACGGCCGCGCTCGACGAGCTGTCGATGCACGTGGCCAACCTGGCGATCGCGCTGGACCCGGAGCGCATCGCGGTCGGCGGCGGGCTCGTGCGGTCGGCGGACGTGCTGCTGCCGGCGCTGGCGGACCGGCTCGCGCACGCGGTGCCGTTCCCGCCGCAGCTGGTGGCGGCCCGCTTCGACCAGGACGCGGCGCTGCTGGGCGCGGTGGCGCTGGCCCTGGGCGGGTAGGTCGTCCGGGTGGTGTGCCGGTGCCCCGAACCCGCACCACCACCCGGTTCAGGGCTTCAGGCT
>NZ_JBHVXZ010000214.1:0-9333 GCF_042881395.1 Amycolatopsis sp. NPDC058278
CCTGCCTATGTTCATGGACAACACGGCCATTAAGATCGCCGCCGGGGTCGACGGCGGGCCCCCGCCCTAACACGAAAAGTGCTCAACTTAAGAAGGGCCCCGGCCGACGCCGGCCCCCTTCTTCAGTTCCGGAAAGCTCAGACCGTGAACAGCAGCGCGGTGTTGTGGCCGCCGAACCCGAACGAGTTGCTGATCGCCGCGGTCAGCTCGACCTTGCGCGGCTCACCCGCGACGACGTCCAGCTGCACCCGCGAGTCCAGGTCCGTCAGGTTCAGGGTGGCCGGCACGAGACCGTGGTAGAGCGACAGGATCGTGATGATCGCCTCGACCGCGCCGGCGCCGCCGACGAGGTGGCCGAGCGCGCCCTTCGGCGCCGTCACGACCGGGTGTTCCCCGATCGCGTTGCGGATCGCCGCGGCCTCGCCGATGTCACCGACCACAGTGGACGTCGCGTGCGCGTTCACGTGCCCGATGTCCGCGGCGGTCACCCCGGCCATCTTCATCGCCGCGCGCATCGCGGCGATCTGGCCGATGCCCTCGGGGTGGTTGCCGGTGATGTGGTAGGCGTCCGAGGTGATGCCGTGCCCGGCGATCGTCGCGTAGACGCGCGCCCCGCGGGCCTTCGCCAGGTCCGCGCGCTCCAGGATGACCACGCCGGAGCCCTCGCCGAGGACGAAGCCGTCGCGGCTCGCGTCGAACGGCCGCGACGCGCTCGCCGGGTCGTCGTTGCGCGTGGACACGGTGCGGGCCTGGGCGAACCCGGCCAGCGTGATCGGGTGGATGCACGCTTCGGCGCCCCCCGCGATCACGACGTCGGCGCGCCCGGAGCGGATCATCTCCACCCCGCTGGCGATGCCCTCGGCGCCCGAGGCGCAGGCCGAGGCCGGGGAGTGCACCCCGGCCCGCGCCTTGAGGTCGATGCCCACGTGCGCGGCCGGGCCGTTCGGCATCAGCATCGGCACGGTCAGCGGCGACACCTTGCGGAGACCCTGCTGGTGCAACAGGTCGTTCTGGGTGAGCAGGGTGACCGGGCCGCCGACGCCGGTGCCGATCGACACGCCGAGGCGGTCGGGGTCGACGTCCGTGTGGTCGTCCGTCGGTTCCGCGTACCCGGCGTCGGCCCACGCCTGGCGGGCGGCGATCAGTGCGACCTGCTCGCAGCGGTCCAGCCGGCGGGCCTGCACCCGCGGGAGGACCTCCGAGGGATCGACGGCCAGCTGGCCGCCGATCTTGACCGGCAGCTGCAGCTCCTCGACCCAATCGGCCTCGATCGCGCGAACCCCGCTCGCCCCGGCCAGCAGACCGTCCCAGGTGGACGTGACGTCCCCGCCGAGCGGTGTGGTGGCGCCGAGACCGGTGATCACGACGTCGATGTTGCTCATGGGAGTCTCCTCAAGGAGGGAAGAGGACTTACTTCGAGTTGGCCGACACGTAGTTCACCGCGTCGCCCACGGTCTTGAGGTTGGCGAGCTCGTCGTCCGGGATCTTGACGCCGAACTTGTCCTCGGCCTGCACGGCGATCTCGACCATCGACAGCGAGTCGATGTCCAGGTCGTCCACGAAAGACTTCTCGGCGGTGACGTCGTCCTGAGCCACACCGGCGACCTCTTCGACGATCTCGGCGAGGCCGGCGAGGATCTCAGCGTTGTCAGCCATGGGGGTGTTCCCTTCTCGGTCTTACTGGGGGTCTGTTTCCCTCGGGCGAATGCCCGCGGGGAGCGTAACGGTGATCAGGGGCAGATGAACGCCTGCCCGGCGTAGGACAGGCCCGCGCCGAACCCGACCGCCAGCACCACGTCGCCGGACTTCGCCGTCCCGGCCTTGCGCATGTGGTCCAGCGCGAGGGGGATGGACGCCGACGAGGTGTTGCCGGAGTACTTGATGTCGTCGGCGACGACCATGTCGTCGCGGGCGCCGTTGGCCCGCAGCTTCTTCGCGATCGCCTCGACGATGCGCAGGTTCGCCTGGTGCGGGATCAGCACGTCCACATCGGACGGCTTGAGCCCGGCGGCCTCGAGCGCCTGCATCGCGATCGGCGCGATCTTCGTGGTAGCCCACCGGAAGACCGACTGGCCCTCCTGGTAGATGTACTTGTCGTCGCGCATGTAGATGAGGTCGACCAGGTCGCCCGCGCTGCCCCACGACACCGGCCCGATCTCCGGCTCGTCGGACGGGCCGACGACCGCGGCGCCCGCGCCGTCGGCGAAGATGATCGCGTTGGCCCGGTCGGCCGGGTCGACCGAGTCGGTGAGCTTCTCGGCCCCGATGACCAGGACCTTCTTCGCCGAGCCCGCCCGGACCAGGTCGGAGGCGACGCCGAGGCCGTAGCAGAACCCGGCGCACGCGGCGTTGAGGTCGAACGCGCCGGGGCTGGGGATGCCGATCCGCGCCGCGACCTGGGCGGCGGCGTTCGGGATCAGCGTCGGCATGGTGCAGTTCGGCAGGATCACCGTGTCCACTTCGGACGGGTCGACGCCGGCGTCGGCCAGCGCGGCGGTGCCGGCGGCGACAGCCATGTCGGTGAGCAGCTCGTCCTTCTCGGCGAACCGGCGCTCGACGATCCCGACCCGCGACTGGATCCACTCGTCGTTGGTTTCCATGGTCTGCGACAGGTCGTCGTTGGTGACGATCTTCGCGGGCTGGTAGCTGCCGACGCCCAGCACGCGGCTGCCGCGGGAGCCGGTGTTGAGGCTCAGGGCGGGTCGGTCGGTCACGAGGCGTCCTCCTGGCGCAGCGCCGCCAGCTCGGCCGGCGTCTTCAGCGCGGTGATAGTGGTGACGACGCCCTTGAGCTGCCGCTTGACCAGGCCGGTCAGGGTGCCCGCGGGCGCGAGTTCGATCGTGCGGGTGACGCCGAGGGAGACCAGGCCGTCCATCGTCAGGTCCCAGCGGACCGGACGGGTGACCTGGGAGACCAGCCGCGCGAGGTACTCGGCCCCGCTGGTGACGACGGCACCGTCCGCGTTCGACAGCAGCGGGCGGACCGGGTCGGCCGGGGTCAGCTCGGCGGCGTGGGCGCGCATCGCCTCTTCGGCGGGCGCCATGTAGCGGGTGTGGAACGCGCCGGCGACCTTGAGGGCGCGGATCTTCGTGCCTTCGAGGGGCTCGGCGACGATCTTCGCGATCGTGTCGGCGGCACCGGAGGCGACGATCTGCCCCGCGCCGTTGCGGTTCGCCGCGGTCAGGCCCTGCTCTTCGAGCCACGCGACGACCTGCTCGGGGTCCCCGAGCATGACCGCGGCCATCGACGTCGGTTCCAGCGCGCACGCCTTCGCCATTTCGGCGCCGCGGACGGCGGCGAGCGCGACGGCGTCCTCCGGCCGGAGCACCCCGGCGATCGCGGCGGCCGCGAGCTCGCCGACGGAGTGGCCGGCGACCGGCGCGTCCGCGGGCACCGGGGCGGTGGCCTGGAGGTGCTCGAAGGTGAGCAGCGACAGCGCGACGATCAGCGGCTGGGCGACCGCGGTGTCCTGGATCTCGTCGGCGTCCGCCTCGGTGCCGAGGCGGAGCAGGTCGAGCCCGGCGCGCTCGGACCACTGGGCGACGCGCTCGCGCGCGCCGTCGAGGTCGAGCCAGGGCGTGAACATGCCGGGGGCCTGGGCCCCTTGGCCGGGAGCGAGGACTGCTGCTGTCACCCTTCAAGACAACACGGTGAAGGGTGTTTCCCGGGATGCCGACGCTCACAGTGTCTGTGCGGCGTCTTTGTCGTAACCCTCCAAAGATGCACCGCAGAAGCTCGCGCGTAACCCGGATGCCTTGTCGGGTTCAATCACCTTTCGCTGTTAAGTCCATCACGTGACGCCCGTCTCCGGAAGACTCGGTCCTGCGGGGTGAGCAGGACGATCGGGATGACGCGATCGGTCTTCTGCGCGTACTCGTCGTAGAGCGGGAAGACGGCCGCCATCCGCGGCCAGAGGTCCGCGCGCTCGGCCGGGGTCGCGACCCGGGCGCGGGCGGTGAACCGGCGGGTGCCGGCCTGGACCCCGACGCTCGGCTCCGCCACGAGGTTCTTGAACCACGCCGGGTCGTCGTCGGCCCCGGCCTTGGACGCGACGACGACGAAGTCGGCCCCCGAGGTCCCGTAGATCAGGCAGGTGCGCCGGGGCACGCCGGTCCGCCGGCCGGTCGTGGCGAGGATGAGGGTGTGCAGGCCGTTCGACTCGTGGCCGACGGTGCCGCCCGAGTCGAGGTACGTGCGGGTCTGCTCGGCGACCCAGTCCCACTGGGAGTCGGTGGCGCGGTCGAGGTCGTCGGCGACGGCCATGGGGGGGATCCTTTCGCGGGGGGACGGGGGTTTCAGCGGAGCTTCTCGGCCAGCGCGACGATGATGCCCTCGGGGCCGCGGAGGTAGCAGAGCCGATAGTCGTCCCCGTACCGCACCAGCTCGCCCACGGGTTCGGTGCCGTGCGGGCGCACCCGGGCCACGACGGCCTCGATGTCCTCGACGGCGAACATGATGCGGCGGAGACCGAACGCGTTGACCGGCGCGTCCCGCTCGGCGGCGGCGGGGGCCGCCGGCGCGTGGAACTTCATCAGCTCGAGCCGCCCGTGGCCGTCCGGGGTCCGCACCACGGCCATGTCGCACCGCACGCCCTCGAGCCCGACGAGGACGTCCACCTCCGGTCCGCCGACCGTGGCCTCGCCCTCGAGCTCCAGGCCGAGAGCGACGAAGAACGCCGTCACCGCCGCGAGGTCGTCGACGACGACGCCGACGTTGTCCATCCGCTGGATCGTCATGGTTGCTCCTCCGCCACGCGGCCCCGGTGGCCGCTCGTGCCCCGGGGACGGAGCCGGCACGGCGGTCTCGACATCCGCGGCGTCACCAAAGTCCGCGGGCCCTCGCCAGCCGTCCGACGGTCAAGGCGATCCGCAGCACCAGGGCGTCGCGCGGGTCGGTCGCCTGGCAGCCCGTGAGGTCCGCGGCCTTCCGCAGCCGGTAGCGGACCGTGTTCGGGTGGACGAACAGCGTTTTCGCGCACGTCTCCAGCACGCCGCCGCTCTCCAGGTACGCCTCCACCGTGCGCTGCAGCGTCGGCCCGGCCTCTTCGAGCGGGCGCGCGATCGTGTCCACCAGCATGCGCTCGGCCTCCGCGTCGCCCGACAGCGCGCGCTCGGGCAGCAGGTCCGCCGACCGCACCGGCCGGGGCGCGCCCGGCCAGCCGACCACCGCGCGCAGCCCCGACAACGCCTCCGTCGCGCTGTGGTGGGCCTCCGCCAGCGTCGGCACCGTCGGGCCGGCGACCACCGGGCCCTCGGCGAACGCCACCGACATCCGGGTCAGGATCTCCCGTTCCTTCACCCCGCCGTCGGTCGGGCCGCCGACCACGACCACCAGCCGGGACCCCTGCACCGACAGCAGCACCGGGCGCCCGACGCGGGCCGCGCGGCTGCGGACCTCGAACACCACCGTCGGCGGATCCTCCGACGGCGGGTTGCCGACCAGGACGGTCGCCGCCGCCGACGGGTCCCACCCGAGCGCCGTGGCCCGCGAGAGCACCGACTCCTCGGCGTCGCCGCGGACGATGCCGTCGACGACCAGCGCCTCCAGCCGGGCGTCCCAGGCACCGCGCGCTTCCGCCGCGGCGGCGTAGGAATTCGCCGCCGCGAAGGCGATTTCCCGGCCGTAGCGCAGGATTCCTTCGATCAAAGCGGCGCGTTCCGCTTCGTTCGCGGCGAAATCGGGAAGCTGCTCCTCGAACACCTCGATGGCCAGGCGCACCATGCCGACCGCCTGGCGCAGGCTGATCCACCGCGACAGCTCGGCCGGTGCGTCGCGGAACGCTTCGGTGGTGAGCTTCAGGGCCTCCTTGGCGTCCCGCAGCCAGTCGACGAAGCCGGCGGCCCCGGCCTGGGTGATCAGCAGGACGCTCGCGCGCTGGTCGGCGGGCAGCCGGGCGAACCAGGGCAGCCGCCGTTCCATCACCGCGATGCTCGCGCTCGCCAGGCTGCCGGACGCGTGCTCCAGCCGCCGGAGCGTCTTCGCGGACAGTCCGTGGTGCTTCGGCACCTGGCGCGGGGCGGTGGTTCCATCCATGGCGAGGCGATCCTACGTGCCCGCAACTTTGGTAGCCCCTCGCGGCAACGCGCGAGGGTAGGCGGGGCGTGTACGCACTGCCTAGGATCGAGGCCACACAGGAACGGGGGAACCGGAATGACCGGTTTGGAAATCGATGGGGTGTCCAAACGCTACGGCGACGTGGTCGCCCTGCGGGAAATGACGTTCGACGTCCGGCCGGGCGAACTGTTCGGCTTCGTCGGCAGCAACGGCGCCGGCAAGACCACGACCATGCGGATCGCGCTCGGGGTGCTGTCCGCCGACGCCGGCGAAGTCCGCTACGACGGCGTGCCGGTGACACACGAAACGCGCCGCCACATCGGCTACATGCCCGAAGAACGCGGGCTCTACCCGAAGATGAAAGTGGCCGAGCAGCTGACGTACCTGGCGCGGCTGCACGGCATGCCCGCGGCCGACGCGCGAGCGTCGGCGGAACGGTGGACCGAACGGCTGGGCGTCGCCGGCCGCCGCGACGACGAGGTGCAGAAGCTGTCCCTCGGCAACCAGCAGCGCGTCCAGCTGGCTGCGGCGCTGGTGCACGAGCCGCGGATCCTGGTGCTCGACGAGCCGTTTTCCGGCCTCGACCCGGTCGCGGTCGACGTGATGAGCCAGGTGCTCAAGGAGAAGGCGGCCGAGGGGGTGCCGGTCGTGTTCTCCAGCCACCAGCTCGATCTGGTGGAACGGCTCTGCGACCGCGTCGGGATCGTCCGCAGTGGACAGATGGTCGCCGTCGGCACGGTCGACGAGCTGCGCGCCGATGGCGCGGTGCGGCTGCGGGTCGACGTCCCCGAGGCCGCCGACGGGTGGGCCGACGGCCTGCCCGGCGTGAAGGTGCTCGGCCGGACGGGCTCGGTGACCGAGCTCGAGCTGGGCGAGGGCGCCGACGACCAGGCCGTGCTCAAGGCGGCGCTGGCCACCGGGCCGGTCCGCGAGTTCGCCCGGGAGCAGCCGTCGCTGACCGAACTGTTCCGCTCCGTCGTCACGACCGAAAAGGTTTCCGCATGAGTACCCCGGCTCCGGACGTCCGGATGAGCCCCACGGCGGCGGTGGGCCTGGTCGCCTCCCGCGAGATCAGCACCCGAGTGAAGTCGAAGGCTTTCCGCGTCAGCACCGTGATCATGCTGCTGCTCATCGTGGTCGGCATCGTGCTGATCAAGCTGATCGCCGGCGGCGGTGGCGCCGATGCGAAGGTCGGTTTCACCACCGCGACCGCCGCCTTCTCGGGGCCGTTGAAAGCGGTCGGGAAGACCCTCGACGAGAACATCGAAACCACGGAGATCCCCGACGAGGCCGCCGGGCGCGCGAAGCTGGCCGACGGCTCGCTCGACGCGCTGCTCACCGGCGACGGCAAGAGCGTGCACGTCCAGGTGAAGAAGGACCTCGACGGCAAGCTCGCCAACGTCCTGCAGGTGCTGTCCCAGCAGGTGGCGATCAACCAGCAGATCACGGCGCTGGGCGGGAACCCGGCGCAGTTCCAGGCCGCGATCGCGGCCGCGAAGTTCGTCGAGGACCCGCCGCTGGAGGAGCCGTACGACTACAACGGCCAGCAGCTCGTGCTGGGCATCATCGCCGGCATCCTGATCTACCTGTCGTTGATGATCAACGGCCAGACGGTCGCGCAGGGCGTCGTCGAGGAGAAGACGTCGCGGGTCGTCGAGCTGCTGCTGTCGACGATCAAGCCGTGGCAGCTGATGGCCGGCAAGGTGCTCGGCATCGGCGTGGTCGGGCTGATCCAGATGGTCGTGATCGGCGTCGGCGGGGTCGTCACCGGGCTGGCCACGGACGTGCTCACCATTTCCGTCTCGGCGGCCGTGGGCACCGTGGTCTGGCTGGTCGTGTGGTACCTGCTCGGGTTCTTCATGTACTCGATCGTGTTCGCCGCGCTCGGGGCGCTGGTTTCGCGCCAGGAAGACGTCGGCGGGGCGACGATGCCGGCCCTGATGTTCGTGATCGCCGGGTACGTGATCGGCATTTCCGTGCTGCCGTCGGATCCGGACAACACGTTCGTCGAAGTGCTTTCGGTGATTCCGGTGTTCTCGCCGACGCTGATGCCGATGCGGCTCGCGATGGGCGGGGTGCCCGTTTGGGAAGCCGTGGTGTCGGTGGGGCTGGTGGTGCTGTTGATTCCGGGATTGATCTGGCTGGCCGCGCGGATCTACCGGAACGCCGTGATGCGGACCGGCGCAAAGGTGAAACTCCGCGACGCCCTGCGCGCCGCCTGACGTTTCCCTGATCCGGCCCCGCCGCCCCCGGGGCCGGATTTGCCCGGTAATGCTCGAGGCCGCCCGGCGCTTGCGGTTTACGCTGCGCCGGACGGCCTCGTCTCCCCGGTCCCCACCGGTAGAACCAGTATGGCCACGGGTGATCTTTCCGCGCCAGTCGTCTCACTCGATCGTGGGGCGCACGAGTTGCCGCCCCTGGGTACTTGATCGACGATCCGGTGCAAATCCGTGGAGGGAGTCGGTATGGGCGAGCAACTGAAGGACGGGCTCGGGCAGGCGTGGGCCATGGTGGCCACGTTCGTCCCGAAACTCGTGGGATTCCTGATCATCCTGCTGATCGGCTGGCTGATCGCGAAAGCCGTGTCGAAAGGGCTGGCGCTGGTGCTCGGGAAAGCCGGTTTCGGGAAACTCGTCGAGCGGACCGGACTGAGCGGAAAGATCGGGCAGCAGAAGATCGACGCGACCGGGATCCTCGTCAAATTGGTCTACTACTTCATTCTGCTGATCGCGCTGCAGCTGGCGTTCGGCGTGTTCGGGCCGACCAACCCGGTGAGCCAGCTGCTCAACGACATCATCGCGTTCCTGCCGCGGATCGTGGTGGCGCTGGTGCTCGTCGTGGTGGCCGCGGCGATCGCGAAGGTGGTGCGGGACGTCGTCGCGTCCGCGCTGTCCGGCCGCGGCGCGGCGCGCCCGCTTTCGCTGGGTGCCTACTGGCTGATCATGGCGTTGGGCATCATCGCCGCGCTCGGCCAGGTGAACATCGCGACGGCGATCACCGGCCCGCTGCTGATCGCGGTCCTGGCGACGATCGGCGGCGTGATCGTGGTCGGCTTCGGCGGCGGCCTGATCAAGCCGGCCCAGGACCGCTGGCGTGGCTGGATGGCGAACATGGAGCACCAGCTGGAGACCCCGGCGCAGCGCACGGGCGAGATGGGCACCGGCCCGGCGGCCCCGCGCGCAACGGTCGGCGTGGACAGCACCCCGACGTCACCGGTTGGCACCCCGCGCCCGCAGGGCTGAAGCGGCGGGGAGCGGCGCGGGCCCGGCGGTCGGGGAA
>NZ_JBHVXZ010000215.1:0-9265 GCF_042881395.1 Amycolatopsis sp. NPDC058278
GAGCTGGTGGCGCGACCGGCCCGGCTGGCGCAAGAAGAGCGTCAGCACCGCCGAAAGCACCGCGATGCACCCGGCCATGACGTACGCGCCGGTGTAGCCCCACGCGCTGATCACCCCCGCCGCGAGCCCGCCGCCGCCGACGCCGCCGACCAGCTTCGCGCTGTAGACCAGGCCGTAGTTCGACGCGTTGTTGTTCTCGCCGAAGTAGTCCGGCACGAGCGCGGCGAACAGCGGGTAGAAGGCACCGCCGCCGAACCCGGTCAGGAACGCGAACACCATGAACAGCGGCAGGTTGTGCGTGTTCCCCGCGTACAGCACGCCGAACTGCGCGCCGCCGGCGATCAGGAGCACGATCGTCAGCGTCTGCCGCCGGCCGAGCTTGTCCGACGCCCAGCCGACGATCGCCCGGCCGGTGCCGTTGACGATCGCCAGCACGCCGGCCGACGAAGCCGCGACGAACGCGCCGAAGTGGCTTTCCTTGGCGAACGGCACCTGGAAGTTGATGCCGAACAGCGAAACCCCGCCGATGATCACCAGGCACACCCACATCAGCGGGAGCATGCCGGTCCGGATCGCCTCCATCGGCGTGAACTGGCGGACCGCGGGCGGGTTCTTGGCCAGGGTCTGCACGCCGAGCTTGCCCTTGGCCCAGGTGAGCGGGTCGACCTCCGCCGGCCACCAGCTCTTCGGCGGGTCCTTGAACAGGAAACCGCACACCCCGACGACGATCAGCATGTACAAGCCGATGCCGTCGAGCACCCCGGTGACGTTCTCGTGCCCGAGGAACGCGCTGAACAGGTAGATGAACGGCACCGAGCCGTAGGCGAAGCCGCCGTTCACGAAGCCGGTGCGCGCGCCGCGCTTCTCCGGGTACCACTTGCCGACCATGTTGATGCAGGTCGCGTACACGAGCCCGGCGCCGGTGCCGCCGAGGACCGAGTACCCGATGAACGCCAGCGTGAGGTTCCCGCTGTGCGCGATGGTGAAGTAGCCGATGCCGCTGCACACGGCACCGGCCAGCATCGCCGTCTTCGCCGAGACGACATTGCGCTCTCTGAGCCGGCCCGCCGGGAAGGCGACGCCGGCCTGGAACACCGCCCAGATGCTGGCCAGCCAGAACGCGTCCGACAGCGTCCAGCCGTACTTCTCTTCCAGCGTGCCCTCGACGGCGCCCCAGCCGTACTCGAACACGCTGACCGCCATCATGGCGACCCACGGCAGCCAGACCATCCAGCTGCGCGAGCGCCCCATGATGTCGTGCGGGGATTCGCCTACCCGGTAAACTCTTCCGTTTTCGTCAGTGATCTCCTGGTACGTGGCTGCGGTCATGAGAGTTCTCCTTCGTCGCCGTTGACTCAGGTTCAGAGCAGGCCCGCGGCCCGCGCCCAGCGGTACTTCGCGCCGAGCACCGCCACGGGCTTCTCGGTCGTGTACGGGTACGCGACGACGCCGCGGTCGTACAGGTAGTCGCTCGCCTCCTCGACTTCGACGTCACCGGACAGGGACGCGACAACAGGCTTGTGGATCCCCTTCGCGCGGTACTCGGCGACCACCTCCGACACCAGTTCGGCGAACACCATCGGCGGGGTGACGATCGTGTGCCAGTAGCCCAGGACCAGGGCGTGGATGCGATCGTCCTCCAGGCCCAGCGCGATCGTGTTGCGGTAGGTCGAAGGCGGCTCGCCACCGGTGATGTCGATGGGGTTGCCCGCCGCGCCGAACGGCGGGATGAACTTCCGGAACGCCGTGTCGAGGTCCTGCGGGATCTCCATCAGCTTCAGCCCGTTGTCGACGCAGGCGTCCGAGAGCAGCACGCCCGAGCCGCCGGCGCCGGTGATGATGACGACGTTCTCGCCCCGCGGCGTGGGCAGCAGCGGGATGCCGCGGGCGTATTCGAGCATGTCGTTCAGCCCGGGTGCCCGGATCACGCCGCTCTGGCGCAGGATGTCGTCGTAGACCTTGTCGTCGCCGGCCAGCGCGCCGGTGTGCGAGCTGGCCGCCCGCGCGCCCTGGGACGTCCGGCCGGCCTTGAGCACCACGACCGGCTTGCGCCGCGAAACCCGCTTCGCCGTCTCCGCGAACGCCCGGCCGTCCTTGAGGTCCTCGAGGTGCATGGCGACGAGCTCGGTGTGGTCGTCCTGCTCGAAGAAGGTGAGCAGGTCGTCTTCGTCGATGTCGGCCTTGTTGCCGACGCCGACGATCGAGGAGACACCCATCTTCGCCGACCGGCTGAAGCCGAGGATCGCCATCCCGATGCCGCCGCTCTGCGACGAGAGGGCGACGCCGCCCTTGACGTCGTACGGTGTGCAAAATGTCGCCGACAGGTTTTCCGGCGTGTAGTAGTAGCCGTAGATGTTCGGCCCGAGGATGCGCCCGCCGTGCTTGCGGGCGATCGCGACGACCTCGTCCTGCAGTGCGACGTTGCCGGTTTCGCCGAAGCCGGACGGGATGAGGATCGCGCCGGCCACGCCCTTCCGGCCGACCTCTTCCAGCGCCGCGGGGACGAACTTCGCCGGGATGGCGAAGACGGCGACGTCGACGTCGCCGGGGACGTCGGTGATGCTCGCGTAGGCCTTGCGGTCGAGGATCTCGGTGGCCTTGGGGTTGATCGGGTGGATCTCCCCGGCGTAGCCGCCGTCGACCAGGTTCTTCATCACCGAGTTGCCGATCTTCCCGGCTTCGGCCGACGCGCCGATCACCGCGACCGACGCCGGTTTCATGATCCGGTTCATGGAGGCGAGGATCTCCTCCTGGGTGAACCGGACCGGCTCCTTCGCCGCCTCCGGGTCGACCAGGATCCGGACGTCGACCGCGGTGGCCCCGTTCGCCGTGGCGAGCACCGGGTTGAGGTCCACTTCGGACAGTTGCGGGAAGTCGGCCACCAGCTGCCCGAGCCCGGTGATCACCGCCGCCAGCGCGTCCCGGTCGACCGGATCCGAACCGCGGACTCCGCGCAGGATTTCGGCGGCCTGGATACCGTCGATCATCGACAACGCTTCATCCGTGCTCGTCGGCGCGAGCCGGAACGTGATGTCCTTGAGCACCTCGACCAGGATGCCGCCCAGGCCGAACGCGACGATCTTGCCGAACGTCGGGTCGGTGACCGAGCCGATGATCACCTCCTGGCCGCCGGTGAGCATCTGCTGCACCTGGACGCCGAGGATCCGCGCGCCGGCGTCGTACGCCTTCGCGTTTTCGACGATCTTCGTGAAGCCCGCCTGCACCGCGTCGGCGTCCCGCAGGCCGACGAGCACGCCGCCGGCCTCGGTCTTGTGCAGGATGTCCGGCGAGACGATCTTGAGCACCACCGGCAGCCCGATGTCCCCGGCGTGGGCCACGGCCTCTTCGGCCGTCGTGGCCAGCCGCTCGGCCGGGGTCGGGATCCCGTAGGCCGCGCACACCGCCCGTCCCTCGGGCGCGGTCAGCGACGATCGGCCTTCGGCCGCCGCCCGGGCCAGGATCTTTTCGACCGCCGCGCGATCCGCCACCTCAGATCACCCCCGCCGCGCGGAGCTTCTCGAGCTCCGCCTCGCCGTAGCCGAGTTCGCCCAGCACTTCGTCGTTGTGCTCGCCGAGCAGTGGCGACCGTTCGATCTCCACCGGCGAGTCGGACAGCTTGAGCGGGCAGCCGACGGTCTTGAAGGTGCCGCGCTCGGGGTGCGGGACCTCGACGACCGAGCCGAGCTCGGCGAGGGTCTCGTCCTCGATCAGTTCCTTCGTGGACAGGATCGGGCCGCACGGGATGTTGCAGGCGTTGAGCTCTTCCATCACCTCCCACTTCGTGTGCTGTTCGGTCCACTCCTCGACCAGCGCGAACATCTTGTCCAGCTTGGACAGCCGGACCTCGGGCGTGGCCCACGCCGGGTCCTCGGCCAGCTCGGCTTTGCCGATCAGCCGGGCGAGCGGCGCCCAGCCGGGCGGCTGGACGATCACGTAGATGTAGTCGTTCGGCCCGCCGGGCGCGCACTTGACCGCCCAGCCGGGCTGGCCGCCACCGGAGGCGTTGCCCGAGCGCGGGACCGCGTCGCCGAACTGGTCGTTCGGGTACTCCCCCAGCGGACCGTGGGCCAGCCGCTGCTGGTCGCGCAGCTTGACCCGGCACAGGTTGAGCACGGCGTCCTGCATGGCGACCTGGACGCGCTGGCCGCGGCCGGTGGAGGTCCGCTGGTACAGCGCGGCGAGGATGGCGGCCACCAGGTGGATGCCGGTGCCGGAGTCGCCGATCTGCGCACCGGTCGCGGTCGGCGGCCCGTCCTCGAAACCGGTGGTGCTCATCGCGCCGCCCATGGCCTGCGCGACCACTTCGTAGGCCTTGAAGTCGGCGTAGCGGCCGGGGCCGAACCCCTTGATCGAGGCGTAGACCAGCCGGGGGTTGAGCGCGGCCAGCTTCTCCCACGGGTAGCCGAACCGGTCGACCACGCCCGGGCCGAAGTTCTCCACCAGGACGTCCACCCCGGACACGAGCTTCTCGAAGATTTCCTTGCCCTCGGCGCTCTTCATGTTGATCGTGATGCTGCGCTTGTTGGCGTTCAGCATCGTGAAGTAGAGGCTGTCGACGCCCGGCAGGTCACGCAGCTGCCCGCGGGTGATGTCGCCGCGGCCGGGGGTCTCCAGCTTGATCACGTCCGCGCCGAGCCAGGCGAGCAGCTGCGTCGACGACGGACCGGACTGCACGTGCGTCATGTCGAGGACGCGGACGCCCTCCAGTGCCTTACCCATGCCTTGGCCTCCGCTCACTTGTACATGGTCTGGTTCATGGTTCCGGGGGCGTACACGTCGGGATCGACCCAGACGTTGATCAGCGACGGCTTGCCGGATTCCCGCGCCCGCAGCAGCGCCGGCCCGATGTCGGCCGGGTCGCGGACCTCCTCGCCGTACCCGCCGAGCATCCGCGCGAACTCGTCGTAGCGGACGTCGCCGAGGGTGTTGCCGACGCGCTCGCGCGGCAGGCCGTACTTCGCGGCCTGGCCGTAGCGGATCTGGTTCATCGAGGAGTTGTTGCCGACGATCCCGACGAACGGCAGGTCGAACCGCACGAGCGTCTCGAAGTCCCAGCCGGTGAGGCTGAAGGCGCCGTCGCCGAAGAGCGCCACGACTTCCTTGTCCGGGCGCGCGTGCTTCGCGGCCAGGACGAACGGGATGCCGACGCCGAGTGTCCCGAGTGGACCGGGGTCCATCCAGTGGCCGGGCGACTTGGGCTGCACGACCTGGCCGGAGAAGGTGACGATGTCCCCGCCGTCGCCGATGTAGATCGAGTCCTCGGTGAGGAACTCGTTGATCTCGTGGACCAGCCGGTACGGGTGGATCGGGCGCACGTCGGAGTGCTGCAGCGGCAGCCGCTTCCGCTTCGCCTTTTCCTCCACGGCTTGGAGTTCTTCGAGCCAGGCCTTGCGGCTGACGGCGCCGTTGCCGGTGCGGCCGGACGCGGCCTGGGCGACGGCGGCGAGGACCTGGCCGGCGTCGCCGACGATGCCGAGGTCGATGTCGCGGTTCTTGCCGACCGTGCGGTAGTCGAGGTCGATCTGGACGACGGCGGCGTCCTTCGACAACCGCTTGCCGTAGCCCATCCGGAAGTCGAACGGCGTGCCGACGATGACGATGACGTCGGCGTTGTCGAAGGCGTAGCGGCGCGAGAGCTGGAAGTGGTGCGGGTCGCCCGGCGGCAGTGTGCCGCGGCCGGCGCCGTTCATGTACGCCGGGATGTTCAGCGTCCGGACGAGCTCGGTCGCCGGGCCGGTCGCCCGGGTGGTCCAGACCTGGCTGCCGAGCAGGATGGCCGGCTTCCTGGCGTGCACCAGCAGGTCGGCGAGCTTCTCGATGTCCGCGGGGTCGCCCGCGTTCTTCGTCGACGCCCGGTAGCGGCCGGCTTCGGGGATGCGGGCGTTCTCCAGGGGTACGCGCGCGTCGAGGACGTCACGCGGGATTTCCAGGAAGGACGGTCCGGGCGCGCCGGCGTAGGCCTCGCGGAAGGCCATGCTCACGAGGTCGGCCACGCGGGCGGTGTGCGGCACGGTGGCGGCGAACTTGGTGATCGGCGTCATCATGTCCACGTGCGGGAGGTCCTGCAGGGACCCCATCTTGTGCTGGGTCAGCGCGCCCTGGCCGCCGATCAGCAGCATCGGGCTTTCGGCGCGCAGCGCGTTCGCGACCCCGGTGACGGCGTCGGTGGTGCCCGGCCCGGCGGTAACCACCGCGCAGCCGGGCTTGCCGGTGATCCGCGCGTAGCCGTCGGCCGCGTGCGCCGCGACCTGTTCGTGGCGGACGTCGATGACCTCGATGCCTTCGTCGACGCAGCCGTCGTAGATGTCGATGATGTGGCCGCCGCACAGGGTGAAGATCGTGTCGACCCCTTCGGCCTTCAGCGCCTTGGCCACCAGGTGGCCGCCGGATATCCCGGTGGGCGCGGGCTCGGCGCCGTTCGTCGCTGCGGCACTCTCCCCCGCGGTCGTGCCGGTCGTGGTCAGCGCCATGGCTCAACTCCTCTGGTCCGCCGCCGGATCTCTCTTGTCCGGCGGTGTGTGGCCTTTTCTCCGAGGTCAGCGACCCCTTCGCGGCAGACTGTAGATTGCATACCGTATGGGGTAGGCATATAGTCACTCCTCAGGCAGCCCGTGTCCAGGGCCATCCGCAGGGTTTTTCCGGACTCGGAACCGGCCCCCGCGGACCACCACTCCACGCCCTTCGCCCCGCCCCGCCCCGCCCCGCCCCGCCCCGCCCCGCCGCGGAAAGGACGCTCCCGCATGGACCTCTTCGAACACGAAGCCCGCGATCTCTTCGAAAAGCACGGCGTGCCGGTCCCCCGCGGCCGGGTCGCCGCCGATCCGGCCGCGGCTCGGTCCGCCGCGGTCGCCCTCGGCGGGCCGGTGGTGGTCAAGGCCCAGGTGAAGACCGGCGGGCGCGGCAAGGCGGGCGGTGTCCGCGTGGTGCACACCGCCGACGACGCCGAGCAGGCCGCCGACGACATCCTCGGCATGGACATCAAGGGCCACACCGTGCACCGCGTCCTGGTGACCGAAGCGAGCGCAATCGCCGGCGAGTACTACCTGTCCTTCCTGCTCGACCGGGCCGGGCGGACGTTCCTCGCCATGGCGTCGGCCGAAGGCGGGATGGACATCGAAGAAGTCGCGGCGACCCGGCCGGACGCCTTGGCGCGGGTGCCGGTGGATCCGCTGGCCGGCGTCGACGCGACGGCCGTCGCGGCCGCGTTCCCCGCCGATGTCCGTGCCGAAGTCGCCGGGATCGTCGAGAAGCTGTGGGAGGTGTTCGTCGCCGAGGACTGCACGCTCGTCGAGGTGAATCCCCTGGCTCTCACGGCCACCGGGATCGTTGCGCTGGACGGGAAAATCACCTTGGACGACAACGCGTCGTTCCGCCGGTCTTCGTCGTTCGACACCACTTCGGACGGTGATCCGCTGGAGCGCGAGGCGCGTTCGAAAGGCCTCAACTACGTCAAGCTCGACGGCGACATCGGCGTGATCGGCAACGGCGCCGGGCTGGTGATGTCCACTTTGGACGTCGTGGCGGCGGCCGCGGCCGAGGCGGGCGCGCGGGGGCCGGCGAACTTCCTCGACATCGGCGGCGGGGCGTCGGCGCAGGTGATGGTCGACGGGCTGACCGTGATCCTCGGCGACCCCGGGGTGCGCAGCGTGTTCGTCAACGTCTTCGGCGGCATCACCGCGTGCGACGCCGTCGCGACCGGGATCGTGCGGTCGCTGGAGGTCCTCGGTGCGCGCGCCACCAAGCCCCTCGTGGTCCGGCTCGACGGGAACAACGTCGACGAAGGCAGGCGGATCCTCGCCGAAGCGGCCCATCCCCTGGTCACCGTGGTGGCCACCATGGACGATGCCGCCCGCGAGGCGGCGAAGCTCGCGATCGCGGAGGTCTGAGCCGTGGCCATCTTCCTGGACGAGAACAGCCGGATCGTCGTTTCGGGCATCACCGGCTCCGAAGGCGCGAAGCACACTCGGCGGATGCTGGCCGCCGGGTCGAACGTCGTCGGCGGCGTCAACCCGCGCAAGGCCGGGCAGCAGGTGGAGTTTCCCGGTCGTTCACTGCCCGTGTTCGGCAGTGTCGCGGACTCGATGGCGGCGACCGGCGCGGACGTCTGCGTGCTGTTCGTGCCGCCGCCCTTCGTCGCCGACGCCGTGGTCGAAGCGGTGGACGCCGGGATCGGGCTCGCGGTGGTGATCACCGAAGGCGTCCCGGTGCACGACAGCGCGCGGCTGTGGGCGCACGCCGTCGCGGCCGGCGGGCGGACCCGGATCATCGGCCCGAACTGCCCGGGCATCATCTCCCCCGGCCGCTCGAACGCCGGGATCATCCCGGCCGACATCACCGGACCGGGGCGGATCGGCCTCGTGTCGAAGTCCGGCACGCTGACGTACCAGCTGATGCACGAGCTGCGGGACATCGGGTTCTCGACCTGCGTGGGCATCGGCGGCGACCCGATCATCGGGACCACGCACATCGACGCGGTCGAGGCGTTCGAAGAGGACCCGGAGACCGACCTGATCGTGCTGATCGGCGAGATCGGCGGCGACGCCGAGGAGCGGGCCGCGGAGTTCGTGCGCGCCGGCGTGTCGAAGCCGGTCGTCGGGTACGTGGCGGGCTTCACGGCCCCGGAAGGCAAGACGATGGGCCACGCGGGCGCGATCGTGTCGGGATCGGCGGGAACGGCGGCGGCGAAGAAGGAAGCCTGGGAAGCCGCGGGAATCCGCGTCGGGCGCACACCGGGCGAGACGGCGGCGCTGGCCCGCGAGGTCCTCGCCCGGTGATGGAGCTGCGCCAGCTGGCGGTGGCGGTGGCGGTCGCCGAGGAGGGCGGCTTCACGGCGGCCGCGCAGCGCCTGCGGACGGTTCAGTCGACGGTGTCCACGGTGGTCCGCGCACTGGAGCGCGACCTGGGCACACCACTGTTCCACCGCACGACGCACCGGGTGGTCCTGACCCCGGCGGGCGAGGCGTTCGTCCCGGCCGCCCGCGCGGCTCTCGAGGCGGCCGAGCGAGCCCGGGCGGCGGTATCCCCGGTGACGGGCCGGGTCCGGCTCGGCGTGTGCCCGGGCTTGCTGGCGGACTTGCACCGGACGCTGGCTCGCCTGCGGCACACCCACCCGGGCCTGACGCTGGAGATCCGCCAGCTACGGCCGGAGCGGGTGCGGCATGAGGTGGTGGAGTCCATTGTGGATGTGGTGCTGACCCTGTCTCCCAGCGGCGGCGCGGTGGGTCAGGTGGCCGACGGCGGCGCGATGGGTCGGATGGCCGGCGGC
>NZ_JBHVXZ010000216.1:0-8227 GCF_042881395.1 Amycolatopsis sp. NPDC058278
GGCAGCGCGACGCCCGCGTCGGCGGCGACGTCGGCACCGGTCGTGCCCTTGACCGCCACCGCGGCCGCGCCGCCGCGCCCGGCCGCGCGGATGGCCGGGGCCGCCGCCCGGCCGCGGGCGCCGATCACCAGCACCAGGTCGCCGGGGGAGGCCTCCAGCGGATCTTCGGGGTCGAGGATCACGACGTCGGTGACAGCGACGCCGAGGCCGTGCGGGGCCACGACGACCTCGACGAGCGGCTCGCCCAGCGTCGCCAGGACGTGGCGCAACGACGTTATCCGATCGGCCAATGTCACTCGACCGATTTTAGCCGATCGAACAAGCCTCCGAAGCGTGTCCGGAGTTACCGTTCGGGGCATCACCAGGGAGTAAGCCAGCAGAGGAGCCGCCGTGGACGCCGTCACCCAGACCCCCGCCCCGACGAACGAGCCGGTGCTGACCTACGCACCGGGCAGCGCCGAGCGCGCCGAGCTCGAGGGTGCGCTGAAGCGGCTGGGCCAGGCGGAACCCGTCGACCTCACGGTCACCATCGGCGGCGAGCAGCGTCCCGGCGGCGGCGAGCAGATCGACGTCGTCCAGCCGCACAACCACCGGCACGTGCTGGGCACCATCCACAGCGCGACGCAGCAGGACACCACCGACGCCATCGCGGCCGCCGCCGAGGCCGCGCCCGAGTGGCGTGCGCTGTCCTACGACGACCGCGCGGCGATCCTGCTGCGCGCCGCCGACCTGCTGACCGGCAAGTGGCGCGCCACGCTGAACGCCGCCACCATGCTCGGCCAGTCGAAGACCGCGACCCAGGCCGAGATCGACTCCGCCTGCGAGCTCGCCGACTTCTGGCGCTTCAACGTCGAGTTCGGCCGCCGCATCCTCGCCGAGCAGCCGATCAGCTCGCCGGGCGTGTGGAACCGGATGGAGCACCGCCCCCTGGAGGGCTTCGTCTACGCGATCACGCCGTTCAACTTCACCGCGATCGCCGGCAACCTGCCCACCGCGCCCGCGCTGATGGGCAACACCGTGCTGTGGAAGCCGTCGCCGACGCAGTCCTTCGCCGCGCACCTGACCATGCGGCTGCTCGAAGAGGCGGGCCTGCCGCCGGGCGTGATCAACCTGCTGCCGGGCGACGGCAAGGCCGTCTCCGAGGTCGCGCTGACCCACCGCGACCTGGCCGGCATCCACTTCACCGGCTCGACCGCGACCTTCCAGCACCTCTGGGGCACGGTCGGCGCGAACATCGCGGGCTACCGCGGCTACCCGCGGCTGGTCGGCGAGACCGGTGGCAAGGACTTCGTGCTCGCGCACCCCTCCGCCGACGTCGACGTCCTGCGCACCGCGCTGGTGCGTGGCGCCTTCGAGTACCAGGGCCAGAAGTGCTCCGCCGCTTCGCGCGCGTACATCCCGCGCAGCGTCTGGAACGAGCTGAAGGACGGCCTGGTCGCCGAGACCGAGGCGCTGTCCTACGGCGACGTCACCGACCTGTCGCACTTCGGTGGCGCGGTCATCGACCGGCGCGCGTTCACCAAGCACTCGGATCTCTTCGACCGCGTCGAGAACGACGCCTCGGTGGAGGTCCTCACCGGCGGGACCGCCGACGACAGCGTCGGGTTCTTCGTGAAGCCGACGATCCTCGTCTCGGACGACCCGAAGCACGAGATCTTCTCGACCGAGTACTTCGGCCCGATCCTCTCGGTGCACGTCTACGACGACGGCGGCTTCGACGACGTCCTGAAGCTGATCGACTCCTCCGCCGCGTACGCGCTGACCGGCGCGGTGATCGCGAACGACCGCACCGCCGTCGCGAAGGCGTCCGAGGCGCTGAAGTTCTCCGCGGGCAACTTCTACGTCAACGACAAGCCGACCGGCGCCGTCGTCGGCCAGCAGCCCTTCGGCGGCGCGCGGGCCTCGGGCACCAACGACAAGGCCGGCTCGATCTTCAACCTGCTCCGCTGGACGAGCCCCCGCTCGATCAAGGAGACGTTCGTGCCGCCGACCTCCGTGCGCTACCCGCACCAGGGCTGAGAGGGAGACCGTCATGCTGCGTGCCCCGTTGCTCGCCGCCGCCCGGTCGAAGGGCATCCGGCGGCTCGTCGAGGCCGTGCCCGCCACGCGATCCGTGGTGCGCCGGTTCGTGGCCGGGTCGGAGATCGCCGACGCCGTCCGCGTGGCCGGGGAACTGGCCGCGGACGGGCGCCGGATCACCCTCGACCACCTGGGCGAGGACACCACCGACGCCGCGCAGGCGGCGGCGACCGTGGCGGCCTACGAAGCCGTGCTGACCGCGCTGGCCGCGGAAGGCCTGGCCGAGGGGGCGGACGTCTCGGTGAAGCTGTCGGCGGTCGGGCAGTTCCTGCCGTCGGACGGCGAGGACGTCGCCTTGGAGAACGCGCGGAAGATCTGCGCGGCGGCCGAGGCGGTCGGCGCCACCGTGACGCTCGACATGGAGGACCACACCACCACGGACTCGACGCTCGGCATCCTGCGCGAGCTGCGTGGCGAGTACCGGTGGGTGGGCGCAGTGCTGCAGGCCTACCTGCGCCGCACCGAGCAGGACTGCCGGGAGCTGGCCGGCCCCGGGTCGCGGGTGCGGCTGTGCAAGGGCGCGTACGCGGAGCCCGAGTCGGTCGCGTTCGCGGAGAAGGCCGAAGTGGACAAGTCGTACGTCCGTTGCCTGCGCGTCCTGATGGCGGGGCGGGGTTACCCGATGGTGGCGTCACACGACCCGCGGATGATCGAGATCGCCGCCGCGCTGGCCGAAGAGCACGGCCGGCAGGACGACGACCACGAGTTCCAGATGCTCTACGGCATCCGGCCCGAGGAGCAGGCGCGGATCGCGGCTTCGGGGGCGCGCATGCGCGTCTACGTGCCCTACGGCGACGAGTGGTACGGCTACTTCATGCGGCGCCTGGCCGAGCGCCCGGCGAACCTGGCGTTCTTCCTGCGCGGGCTCGCGACGAAATCCTGAACATGACGGAGGCCGCCCCGCGGGGCGGCCTCCGTCATGTGGTGGTGGTCAGGCCTGTTCGGCCTCGGCCTCGGCTTCGGCGGCCTTGCGCTTGACCTCGTCCATGTCGACCTCGCGAGCCTGCTTGATGAGCTCCTCGAGGGCGGGCTCGGGCAGCGCGCCCGGCTGGGCGTAGATCAGCGTCTTGTCGCGGATGATGGCCAGCGTCGGGATGGAGCGGACGTCGAAGGCGGCGGCGAGCTGCTGCTGCGCTTCGGTGTCGACGCTCGCGAACACGAGGTCGTCGTGCTTCTCGGAGGCCTTCTCGTAGACCGGCGCGAACTGGCGGCACGGCCCGCACCAGCTCGCCCAGAAGTCGATCAGGACGAACTCGTTGTCGTTTACCGTCTGGTCGAAGTTCTCGGCAGTCAGCTCAACGGTGCTCATGCCCTGGTCAACGATGTGGGCGCGGCGGGAATTCCCGGGGCCGGGGTAGCGTCTGAGCGCGAGTACCCACGAAGAGGAGGAACAGATGGCCGACGGCGAGATCCTGGGCCGGATCGACGAGCTGATCGCGGAGGAGCACGAGCTCCGGTCGCGCTCGGTCGGCGTGGGACTGAGCGGCGGCGACAAGGATCGCCTCACCGCGGTCGAGCAGCAGCTCGACCAGTGCTGGGACCTGCTCCGGCAGCGGCGCGCGAAAACGGAGTTCCACGAGAACCCGGACGAGGCCGCCGCCCGGCCGGTCTCCGAGGTGGAGTCCTACCGCCAGTAGGCCCGAGCGGCCGCCCCCTCGCGGGGCGGCCCCCAAAAATCTTCTCCGGCGATGTCGAAACGCCGGAACCGGCTCCGTCCCTGGGGTGGAAGCGGCCAGAATGGGTCGCCACACACCGAGGGAGCACCACGATGGCCAAGTACCTGCTGCTGAAGCACTACCGCGGCGCACCGGCCCCGGCCAACTGCGACACGACCATCGACCAGTGGACGCCGGAGGAGATCACGGCGCACATCCAGTACATGCAGGACTTCGGGGACAAGCTCGTGGCCACCGGCGAGTTCGTCGAGCACCAGGCGCTCGCTCCGGAGGGGACGTTCGTCCGCTACGACGGCGAGGGGCGGCCGCCGGTCACCGACGGTCCGTTCCCCGAGACCAAGGACCTCATCGCCGGCTGGACGGTGATCGACGTCGACAGCTACGAACGCGCCCTCGAACTGGCCGCGGAGCTGTCGGCCGCGCCCGGCCCAGGCGGGGAACCGATCCACGAGTGGCTCGAGCTGCGCCCGTTCCTGGCCGCGCCGCCGACCATCACGGAATGACGGGGAGCACGATGGTTCTGCCACGACTGGAGCACGTCGGCATCGTCGTCGGTGACCTCGAGGCGGCGAAGGCCTTCTTCGCCGAGCTCGGGCTCGAGGTCGAGGGGGAGAACTCGGTCGAGGGCCGGGCGGTCGACCGGATCGTCGGGCTGGCCGGCGTCCGGTCGGACGTGGTGATGCTGCGGACGCCGGACGGCCACGGGAAGCTGGAGCTGATCCGGTACCGGACGCCGGCGGGACCGGGCGGGGACCCGGAGGCGCCGGCGAACGCGCCCGGCCTGCGGCACATCCTGTTCGAAGTGGCCGGCATCGAAGACGTCCTGGCGCGCCTGCAACCGCACGGCGGCGAGCTCGTCGGCGAGCTGGTGCAGTACGAGGACAGCTTCAAGCTCTGCTACGTCCGCGGGCCCGAAGGGATCATCGTCGAGCTGGCCGAGCGGATCGGCTGAGCCGTGGACGACGCCGTGCTCCGGAGCCTGACCCCGGGTGTCCTGGGCATCCTCGTCCGCCGCGGAGCCGAGTTCGCGGCGGCCGAGGACGCCGTCCAGGAGGCGCTCGTCGAGGCGCTGCGCGTCTGGCCGTCCGATTCGCCACGGGATCCGAAGGGCTGGCTGGTCACCGTGGCGTGGCGCAAGTTCCTCGACGCGACCCGGGCGGACGCCGCCCGCCGCAAGCGCGAGGACGTCGTCGACGCCGAGGTGGCGCCCGGCCCCGCGGCGGCCGTGGACGACACGCTCCAGCTGTACTTCCTGTGCGCGCACCCGTCGCTGACGCCGTCGTCGGCGGTCGCGCTCACGCTGCGGGCCGTCGGCGGGCTGACCACGCGGCAGATCGCGCAGGCGTACCTGGTGCCCGAGGCGACCATGGCGCAGCGCATCAGCCGCGCCAAGCGGACCGTGTCGGGGGTGCGGTTCGACCAGCCCGGCGACGTCGCGACCGTGCTGCGCGTCCTGTACCTGGTCTTCAACGAGGGGTATTCCGGGGACGTCGACCTCGCGGCCGAAGCGATCCGGCTGACCCGGCAGCTCGCGGCGTCCATCGACCACCCGGAGGTGGCCGGGCTGCTCGCGCTGATGCTGCTGCACCACGCCCGGCGTGCCTCCCGGACGACGGACGGCGGCGCCCTGATCCCGCTGGCCGAGCAGGACCGGTCCCGGTGGGATACGGCGCTGATCACCGAAGGGGTGGCCGTCCTGCAGCGGGCGCTGTCCCGCGACCGGCTGGGCGAGTTCCAGGCCCAGGCGGCCATCGCGGCCCTGCACGCCGACGCGCAGGACGCCGCGGAGACCGACTGGGTGCAGATCGTCGAGTGGTACGACGAGCTCGTCCGCCTGACCGGCAGCCCGGTCGTGCGGCTCAACCGCGCGGTCGCCGTCGGCGAGGCGGACGGACCACGGGCCGGCCTGGCGGCGCTCGCGGAAGTGGACGACGCGGTCCCGCGCCACACAGCGGTGTCGGCCTACCTCCACGAGCGCGACGGCGATCTGGAGACAGCGGCGAAGCTCTACGCCGAGGCGGCGGCGAAGGCGGCCAGCCTCCCCGAAGTCGACCACCTGACCCGCCAGGCCGCCCGCCTCAACACCCGCCGGTAACCCGTAACCCGCGTGCTTGAAGCCGTAACTCGCGTGATCAGACCCGTAACTCGCGTGATTGAAGCCGGAACTCGCGAGTTACGGCCCCAGTCACGCGAGTTACGGCCCCAGTCACGCCGGTTACGGCTCTGATCACGCGAGTTACGCCGGTCAGGCGGGGCAGAGGGTGCCGTCGGCCGGGATCTTGCCGTCGACCAGGAAGGCGCGGGCCGCGTCGGTGACGCACGAGGAGGCGCCGAGGGCACCGTGGCCCGTGCCCTGCCAGGTGATGGTCACCGCGGACGGCATCTGGTCGGCCGCGCGGGTGCTGCCGACCTGCGGCGTGATCGGGTCCGTCGCGGTGGCCGCGACCAGGATCGGCGGGGCGCCCGGGGCGCCCGGCGCCGGCAGCGGCTCGGTGCGCACCGGCCACGGGCCGCACCAGGCCAGCTGCTGGGCGATGACCGCGCCGAACTGCGGGTACTTGCCGCGCATCCCGGCCACGACCTGGTCGAGCTGGTCGGCCGAGAGCCGGGTCTGGCTGTCGTTGCAGCGGGTCGCGATCGTCGCGTCGATCCGCGACGGCTGGGCGCGCGTGTCGTGCAGCACCGGCGCGGCGAACGCCGAAAGCGGGCCGATGTCCCCGGCGCGCGCGGCGGTGATCGCGTCGGCCAGCTCCGGCCACCGCGAGCGCTGCGAAAGTCCCGTGTAGACGGCGTACATCGCGACGCCCGGGCCGAACACGACGTCCTCGTCGGTCGACGGCGGGGTGCGCCGCAGCTGGTCGGTGAGCGCGGACAGCGCCGCCTTGGGGTCGCCGAGGGCGCAGTGCCGCGCCGCGCAGTCCGCGGCGAAAGCGTCCAGTGTGGACTGCGCGCCGGCGGCGACCGCGTCGAGGACCGCGGCCGTGTCGGTGCCCGGGTCGGGCACGCCGTCGAGGACCATGCGCCCGACCTGGCCGGGGAAGCGCACCGCGTACTCGGCCAGCACCTTCGAGCCGTCGCCGTGGCCGAGCGCGTGGAGCCGTTCCATGCCGAGTTGCTTGCGCAGCTCGTCGAGGTCACCCGCGCTGCGCCAGCTGTCCAGCGCGGTCTGGGAGTCGTCCAGCTCGATGGCGCACTGCTGGCCGGCCTTGCGGGCCGCGTCCAGCACGTCGCCCAGGCCGCCCTGCGCCGGGTCGGCGTCGACGAGGTCGTGCCGGATGTCGGCGGGGACGCACTGGGCGGCGCCGGAGAGCCCGGTGCCGCGCCGGTCCAGGCCGATCAGCGAGAACTTCTCCAGGAACGCGGGCGGCAGCGTCGCGGCCAGCCGCGCGGCGTACACGGTGCCCGGGTCGCCGTCGACGTCGTTGACCACGACCAGCGGCACCGGCCCGCTGCCGACCTTCAGCGCCAGCAGCCGCACCACCGAGCGCCGCGGCTCGCCGGGGGCGTCGAGCGGCGCGGTGACGCGGGCGCAGGTGAAGTGCAGCGTGTCCGGGACGCCGGGGGTGCCGATGCGCTGGCGGGTGTCGTCGTCGCAGTCGGCCCACTTCAGCGTCGGCGACTGCGGCTCGCCCAGCGGCGGCAGCGGGACCCCGGGGGTCCGGGCGGGCGTGGCGCCGGTCGTCTTCCCGTCGTTCTCGACCAGCGCCGGGCGCACCGACGGCCCCGCGGCGCAGCTCGCCGCGGCGGTCAGGGTGAACAGCGCGGCCAGGAGACGGGTACGGCGGCGGCGCACGGGCGGGGTCCTCACGTCTCATCGATCACGGGCAGGGCCGAGCTTCGCACGGCCGGTGTGGGGCGCGGGTTAGCGGGTCCGGACCACCTGGCCGCGGAAGACGGCGTCGAGGTCGTACCGCGCCGGTTCGTCGAGCTGGCCGTAGTCGCACGACGCGGGTTCGCGGTCGGGGCGCCACCGCACGAACCGCGCGTTGTGCCGGAACCGCGACGGCATGCCGCCCTCGGTGTTCTCGTAGGCGACCTCGACGACGCGCTCGGGCCGCAGCGGCACCCATTCGTGCTCGGTGGCGCGCCAGCGGGTGACCCCGCCCGGGATGCGCTGGGCCTGGCCGGTGGCCCGGCCGCCCCACGGGTGGTCTTCGCCGTCGGTGACCAGCGGGGTGAGTTCTTCGGCGAGCTCGCGGCGGCGGTCCTTGGGGAACGACCCGACGGTGCCGACGTGGTGCAGCACGCCGGCGTCGTCGAACAGACCCAGGAGAAAGCTCCCGACCAGGTCGCCGGGGCCGCCGTCGACGTGCCAGCGCAGCCCGGCGAGCACGCAGTCGGCGGTGCGCAGGTGCTTGTACTTGACCATGACGCGTTTGCCGGGGGTGTAGGGCTCGTCGAGGGGCTTGCCGATGACGCCGTCGAGACCGGCGCCTTCGAACAGCTCGAACCAGTGCCGCGCGGTGTCCGGA